>JAJYAS010000155.1 GCA_021779415.1 Bacillota bacterium | reverse complement strand
TCTGCATCAACTACCGGTAAAGCATCCAGTTTTGTCCAGCGTAAAAGTGCTACCCCCTGCCCAAGATTATCCTTGGGATGGAGAAGAGGAACATTCCGGGTCATCATATCGCTCATTAGCATCCAAGCCCACCTCGCCCTCGTTCATCTTCATAGCCCTCTTGACAAGGGGACTTCTCGTTTAATTCTACCCACCTATTAGTAATTCCTCTTATTAGCAGAACTTTCATACTTTAAAATAACAGGGCCCCTTTGTAATGGCGAGGGGCCCTGTTTATCAAAGCCCCAACTTGCGAGAGATGATGAGCTTCATGATTTCTCAGGTACCAGCATAAATGGTATGCACCCGTACATCCCGATAATACCGGGCGATAGGGTACTCTTCCATATACCCATATCCGCCGTATAACTGGAGGCAGTTGTAAGCCACCCGGTTGGCCATCTCTCCGGGGCGTTATTTACCTAGGTTGCATGCGGATGGCTCCATCTAGGCGGATGGTACTGCCATTGAGCATTGGATTTTCTATGATACTCTTGACCAAAAGGGCATATTCTTCTGGGTAGCCCAGTCGAGACGGAAAGGGGACCATCGCACCTAGCGACTTGCGAGCCTCCTCTGGTAAGGCATCAAACATCGGAGTTTCGAAGAGACCCGGTGCGATTGTCATCACTCTGATACCGTGGGCAGCCATCTCACGGGCGATGGGCAGAGTCATTCCTACTATCCCTCCCTTAGACGCACTGTAGGCAGCCTGCCCAATCTGTCCTTCATAGGCAGCCACCGAGGCGGTGCTGATAATTACACCCCGCTCACCCCCAGCATTAGGTTCATTGCCCGCCATTTGTGCCGCAGCAAGACGGATGACATTAAAACTGCCTATAAGGTTTATCTGAATAATTTTCGTAAAATTCTCCAAGGAATGAGGCCCTTTCTTACCTAGCACTTTTTCAGCCACCCCAATCCCGGCGCAATTCACGACAATATTAACGTGGCCAAACCCCTCATTTGCCTGTTCCAGAGCCGACTGTACACTCTCAGCGCTACAAACGTCTGTCTTGTAAAACAAGGCACTACCTGCCAATTCAGCAGCTAACTTCTCCCCTCGCTCCACCGCGAGGTCGAGAATCATCGCTTTGCCTCCGTCATTTACTATCCTCCGTACGGTCGCTTCACCCAAACCTGAGGCCCCACCTGTTACTACTGCAACGATCATCTTACTATCCATTGCAAATTGCTCCTTTCTTGATCTTAATCTAGCCGCTCGATAATCGTGGCATTAGCCATTCCATGCCCCTCGCACATGGTTTGAAGTCCATAGCGACCGCCAGTTCGTTCTAATTCGTGAATCATCGTGGTCATCAGCCGAGCCCCGCTGGCGCCTAGGGGATGCCCGAGGGCAATGGCCCCACCGTTGGGATTAAGCTTCTTTGGATCCGCTCCCGTTTCTATCAGCCAGGCCAGAGGAACTGCAGCGAAGGCTTCATTCACCTCGAAGATATCAATGTCTGTAATCCTGAGACCTGCTTTGGTCAACACCTTAGCTGTGGCTGGGATGGGTCCGGTAAGCATCAGAGTCGGATCTGAACCTATGACACTCCGAGCCACGATTCGGAAGCGAGGCTTCAATCCCAATTCCTCCGCCTTCTCTCGTGACATAACAAGCACCGCTGCCGCTCCGTCAGAAATCTGGCTCGCATTGCCGGCAGTAACCCGACCGTTTTCTAGGAAAGGAGATTTCAAATTCGCGAGTTTTTCCAAATTGGTATCTGAGCGGGGTCCTTCGTCTGTTGTAAAAACGACCTGACTACCATCTGGCCGAACTACACTTACAGGCATAATTTCTCTTTCGAAACGACCTTCTTTTTGGGATTTAAGAGCTTTCTCATGACTTTCCATCGAGAATTCATCCATCTTCTCCCGACTGATCCCCCATTTTTCCGCGATCCGCTCCGTCGATAAACCCTGATTAATAATTTCATAACGTGAGGTTAACTCCTGTGATAATTCCGTCCCTTTGACATTGGAACCCATAGGGGTACGGGACATATTCTCCACACCAGCCGCCACAACGACCTCCATGTCCCCAGCTAGGATAGCCTGGGCGGCAAAATGAACAGCCTGTTGGCTTGAACCACACTGGCGATCCAGCGACAAACCTGGGACATGAACCGGATAATCCGCAATTAGGGCTGCTTGACGTCCAATACAGAACCCCTGCTCTCCAACTTGAGAAACACACCCCATCAGAACATCCTCAACAAGTCCCGGCTCCACACCCGCCCGTCTAATTAGCTCCTTGAGGACGATTCCCGCTAAATCCTCAGAACGATAACCACTTAAGGAACCATTTCTTCGGCCTACAGGAGTTCTTACCGCTTCGATAATTACGGCTTCTCTCATAGTCTCAACATCCTTTCGAAATATTCTGAATATACATATGTTTAATTCAAGCAATTCTTATGCCACAACACATGAACCCGATTCAAGCCTATTGACAAACTATTGTAACCAACCTGCTGAATCTCGTTCCCTAAAATTGTCCTCAATGACGGACAGTTGACAACATAATGAACACTAATTTCCTAAATGAACAATCAAAAATGGTTAATAAATGGGGGTTCGACTTGGCACGCATATTGCAAATATTCAGAATATGCAGATTAATAATAGCTAAGGAGTGATTCATGATGATGGCCTATGATCTCACCCTGAGAGCAATCCTGGAACGAGCTGTAAAACTCTATTCGAAGAAAGAAATCATTTCCCGCGACTTTTCAGGGACCTTTCGCTATACCTATGGGGATTTCTACAAACGGACCTTGCGCCTAGCGAACGTGTTAAAAGATTTAGGGATTAACAAGGGAGATCGAGTAGGCACGCTGGCATGGAATAATCACCGTCACCTCGAACTGTATTTTGCCGTACCCATTAGCGGGGCAGTGCTCCACACCTTGAATTTGCGCCTTGGTACGGAACAACTGGCTTACATTATTAACCACGCCGAAGATAAGATTATTTTTGTCGACAAAGACCTCGTTCCTTTATTGGAAAGTATCCAAGATCAGTTGACCACAGTAGAGCACATTGTAGTGCTTTCCGACACCCTGGAAATTCCGCTTAGTGGTCTGAAAGATCAACTCTCCTATGAAACATTACTTGCCGGGGCCAGTGATACCTTTGAGTTTCCCAACTTGAGTGAATGGGATCCTGCCGCTATGTGCTACACTACAGCAACGACAGGAAGCCCCAAAGGAGTCATTTATACACATCGCGCCCTGGTTCTGCACTGTCTAGCAGCTTGTCTGCCCGATTGCTTGAACTTGCATGAATCTGACCGAGTTTTGCCTTTTGTACCTATGTTTCACGTAAATGCATGGGGTATACCCTTCGCTTGCACCTGGCTAGGAGCTACTCAAGTCTTCCCGGGAGCTCGGCCTCAAGCAGAAGACGTTTGTCAGCTGATCCAAGATCATAAAGTTACCTTGGCTGCCGGTGTGCCTACGATTTGGATGGCAACTTATGCCCTGTGGGAAAGCGGAAAGTATGATCCCTCCTCCCTACGTGAACTCGTCAATGGTGGCTCCGCCGCTACAGTGTCTATGATCCGAAATTATCAAGAAAAACTAGGGGTCTCTATTCTTCATGCCTACGGCATGACCGAAACCACTCCCGTCGTTCTTGTCTCCCGACCGAAAAGTACCATGGGAGACTTGTCAACCGAGGAAAAGTACAAATTATCTGCTAAGCAAGGACTACTCGTTCCTGGGCTCGAGATGAAAGTAGTGCGAGAAGACGGGAGCGAAATCCCTTGGGACGGAGAAACCATGGGAGAACTCTTGCTCCAAGGGCCATGGATAGCGAAAGAATATTATAAGGACCCTATTCGCACCCAAGATGCCTTCGCCGACGGTTGGTTACGCACTGGCGATATCGTAACGGTGGATGCCGAGGGATACGTCGGCATAGCCGACCGCAGTAAAGACATAATCAAAAGCGGCGGGGAATGGATATCTTCCTTGGACCTCGAAAACACAATCATGGGACACCCAGCCGTCTTAGAGGCGGCCGTAATCGCAATACCCCATCCTAAATGGGATGAGAGACCGTTGGCTTGTGTCGTTCTAAAAGAAGAATTTAAAGAGAAGGTTGTGGCCCAAGACATTCTAGATTATCTTAAGGGCAAGACGCCGAAACTTTGGATTCCCGACAAAGTTGAATTTATTGATATCATACCGCGAACAAGTGTCGGCAAATTCTATAAAGCCGCACTAAGAACTCGCTTTTCTGAAGTAGCATGTACCTCGGAAAAACCAACCCAGACTGTGGTTTAAGCAAATTATTGAAATCAGCACGAATAACGACATCCAACGTTCTATTGCCATCTCTAAGCGACTCTTTGAGTAACTAAATAGAGTGAGTTAAAAAAATAAAAACAAGGCTATTGTCGGAAAATCACAGTAGCCTTGTTTTCTTAACTTCAATGTAGATGGAGCGTTAGTTGGGAGTCTTAGGAATCGGATAGTCCCATCAACACTCCATACCCTCCTAGGACTTTGACGGTTCCTATTAGTCCTCCATGATTAGAAGACTTTTGCAACTCCCCACCGCTTCCTTGCTTAACAAAATACTTATCCAAGCTATAGTCCATTTGAACGGTATCCACAGGGGCATAAGGATTTTGAATCTTACCCATCAGATAAACCCCTTGCTTCGGTCTAGTTTCGCTGACTCTATCAACCCCATAGAACTTGCCTTCTGGTTTAAGACTCACGTAGAGAGTCTTTTTGCTTATTCTATCCAGCGAAATAGTTACTTTTGACTTAGGTATCTCCGAAATTGCAAAGTTCACTGAAACATAGTCTCCACGAAACAAGTCTGTCGGATCAACCGCTTTCGTTTCTAGTAAAATCTCTTGCCCAAAAAGGACAGTCGCTTCAGGTTTAATGGTCATCGCCAAGAGAATTAAGACGGGAATCGCTACTGCTAGGAAAAACGTTTTTTTCTTATTCACGCGAGTGTTCCCCCTTTTGGCGTTTTCATCATCCGTTCAAAGTAATAACCAAAACCCAGAAGTAACAAGCCCCCAACGATAAAGAACACCGATTTAGGCAAGAACGCAAAGGTATCCGTGTAATACCTGAAGATGGTGACACATACAAAGATTAAGCTAATAAGGCTTCCCTTTCTAATCAGGGCAAACAGCAAGACGATAAAAGCGAGCGCGAAAATGACACTCACCAGTCGTGTGGAATGTACACTTACGAGCACATTCCATAATTCTGGAATCGTCAGAACTACTCCTGTTACCCCAAACAAAAGATTGCCCTGCACCCTAAAAATATCAGGCTCTAAGTTGTGCCTTAGCCCATACATCAAAAGTCCTATTGCAAAAAAAATCAGGGCAATATACAACCCTTTTACTTCATATCTCAAGGTGAGTATCAATATGAAATCTAAAGCTGTAAGATTAGCGAAAAACAAAAGAAGCCTTGACTTGTCAAAGTTATTTAAAACTAAGTAGATCACCGGAACACCCACCCAGGCTGCATAGGGGAAATTTTGATTAAACGAGCCACCTAGGTAAACCCCAAATAAAAGGTTGGAAAACAACATTAAATATTTATCTTTTAGCTGTAGGGCCATGGGTACGACTCCCAAAGACCACAGCAAGAAGGCCGTGGTAAAGTCTCCTCCAAAGTTAAACATTTGGCCAATGAGAAAAATCCCTGCTCCGTAAACCAGCGTGCCCAGATACAGTAAACTCCGTCCCGTCTTAGGATAATTCTCAGCTAGCATGTACCCAACAAGATTTACCCCGCCGAAAGTTCCAAATATAATGCTCAGTTTCACTAAATTGCTGATTCCGTCCCAATTGCTGGCGATAAAACTTAAGATTCCAAGGCCCACTAAAATGGCGCCGATTGTAACCACGACCCGGATAAAATTGAGACCTTCCTTAAGTTCGTAATTATCCAGTATCTCTTCTTTTTGTTCAGGAGTGATTAATCCGTTACTCGAAAAATGTTCGAGTTCTCGACTTACCAAATTGAACTCAGATTTCTTAAGTTGCCTTTTCAAATGTTTTCCTCCCTTTTAAGCTCAGATTCTCCAGCATCACCTTCGGGTTATCTCTTGCTCATCGGTTACCTCATCATTAAGTTTATGCAACGTATCTTTAATCTTATCCATATTCATCTTTGTTAGGTCATAGGTGATGACTGTGTATCCTGACGTCTCAATCGTCATGCCTTTTATCCCGTCCAACCTGGACAGTTCCTCTTCCGCAGAGAGTGAGGGATTTGTTCAAGTAAATCCAGTTATTCTAAAAGTTTTGGTCACTAACTTATTCGTATTGAGCGACGTGGTATCCCTTGTATCTATGCCCGTTTTTTCAGGACTACAGCCCGCGACGAAGACCATCAGCGATAAGACCACCATCATCATGACTGTCTTTTTCATGAATTACCTCCTCTTTCACCAGTAGACGCAATATTCTATAAGCTAAAGTATACCATAGAATTCTATCGGCTTGCTGTTATTTACGCCCAACCTTAACCTAACTATCCTGCCAAGCCTGTCTGAACCAGCTAAGCGTGGTAAAGGTTCCAAATTATCCAAACACTTTGAACGTTCTGCTCGACAACAACCTGCAATTATGTTACGTTTAAAAATAAGGAGTGATGAATTTGTACTCTTTATTCCTTGCCGATCTAATGGATCGTAACGTTAAAGTCCTTAATTATAGGCCAAGCTTTGCCGAAGCCTCCGAATTAATCACCACATATCATTTAGTACTAATCCAAGCTAATCAACCAATAGAAGTCCTCACGAGAGAGCAAAATACTCAGCTCATTGAACCTACCCATGTGTCACCGACACTATTGCCCTGGGAAGTACCAATATTGGCCCAATCAGATACTAAAGCAATTCCTTTTTATGAAAAGCACCTTAGCGATTTACATCCCGTAGTTGTCCTTGAGGGCTCAGATAATGTAAGAGGAATTATTTCTCCTACCCACTTGGTACATAATCTCTTGAAACACTGTGAAATTGTAAACTCCTTTTTTCAAACTCTGCTCGATACCGTCAACGAAGCAATCACTGTGGTAACCAAAGAAGGAACCGTTAGTCATTGGAATTCAGTGGCTCAAGACACTTATTCAATCTCACAACAAAACATCATCGGAAAACACATTGCCAACTTCTTCGAACAAGAAGCCTTAGCCACTCTAAAAATTTTGGATGAAGGACGGCCTGTTCGTCAATCACACCATAGTCCCCGCCCCGGAACTCATGTCCTCATGAACGCCTCGCCTGTCATCTATGACGGAGCCATTATTGGAGCCATATCCTGCGAACAGGATATCACTCAAATTGTTCGTCTCAATGAAAAACTATCGAATACTAGTTCCCAATTACGAGATCTTCAGAAAATAATAACCCCTCCCAATGATCCGT
>JAJYAS010000154.1 GCA_021779415.1 Bacillota bacterium | reverse complement strand
AGGAACCATAGATTTTCATGGCCATATTGGCACCATGAACTGCTGCATTACAACCAAATAGTTTAGCTAGGGAAGTCGCCTGTTGATTCTGTAATTTATTTTCTTTCAGCCAAGCTGCCCGATAAACAAGATATTTAGCAGCCTCATCTTCTAGTTTCATTTCGGCAATCTGTTGCTGAATCATCTGATATTTTCCGATTGGTTTGCCAAACTGAGTGCGCTCATTGGCATATTGAACTGCACCCTCTAGACATGCCGCTGAAAGCGCCGCTGAACCAGTAGCGCAACCCATGCGAGTATTATTCAACATCCACATACATATTTGGAAGCCTTTATTTAGAGAACCTAAAAGGTTTTCCTTCGGTACGACTGCGTTCTCAAACACCAATTCCGAAGTTGGAGCAGTCCACATGCCGACTTTTCCCTTAATCGGATTTCTCGTAATACCCGGGGTATTATTGTAGTCAATTATAAAACAAGAAAGCCCCTTAGCTCCTCCGCCTACTTCAGTGGCCGCATAGACAAGTCCAACATCGGAAGTGTGTCCGCCAGAAATCCACATTTTTGTTCCATTTATTAACCAATGGTCACCCTTATCTGTTGCGAAGGTCTTCATACTACCCACATCGGAACCAGAATTGGGTTCAGTTATAGCAAAACTACCCACGTATTTGCCACTTACAAGGCCGGGAATATACTTTTGCTTTTGTTCCTCTGTACCATATTCATTAATCGTCATTGCTGGTCCCCAGCAATTGCCGCTGATACTTAGCCTCCATGAAGTATGAACCTTAGATATTTCATATAAAGCTGTTACGGCTTCCATCCATCCCATGCCATTTCCGCCATACTCCTCTGGTATGCTCCACCCTAACAAGCCCAAATCACCCATTTTGGTCAATATTTCTCTGCGATAATAGTGATTTTCTTCATCCTCTTCAACATAAGGAGCAATTTCCTTCTCAGCGAAATCACGAGCCATATCTTGAACCATTCTTTGTTCTTCAGATAATCCAAAATCCATCGTGTTGTCCCCTCCCTTGAAACTATTAGACTACCCCCAACTTAAGAGATTGAGGGCTATACCTTAAAATACATTAGGCTTTTACTCAATTACTGCTAGGACATCGCCTTCTTGCACCCGATCGCCAATTTTTACATTTACCTCTTTCACTATCCCTGCGTCTCCAAATACTGGGTTTTCCATCTTCATAGCCTCGATTATGAATAACTCATCGTCTTCCGTAACTTCCTGACCTACCTTTATGTTGATCTCAAGTATCTTACCGGCTATAGGACTATCTAAATTTGCCATTGTTTAATTCCTCCTTTTTTCAAATAACGCAAGACCCCTAGAAGACCCCTATCACCTCTCTTTGGTTCTTGAACTCACAGATTGTGCGAAGATTTGTGATTTCTAAGTTTATAATGCAAAAACTATGCCACAAGTCCCATGAAATTGTATAATTCAGAACTTTAACATTATTAGTTCTTTTATAAATTAATAATGGCCCTATTTGCTACGCTTGGCATGGAAATTGCTATTCTTGTTAAGTGATTCCAAAGGAGAAAGGGGGGATGAACGTTCTAATCCGTATGATTTTGCAAATGCCATTACTAGGTATGATTAAGTATCGTAACTGACTAATTGCAAAGGAGATTGGTATGGAAATTTTAAGTATGATTAAGGCTATGGGGCAAGGAACGGGACTTGCTCATTTCACCCCGGCACATATCGTCATGTTGCTTATTGGAATATTATTTATATGGTTTGGTATTGTTAAAAAGTATGAGCCCTTCCTATTAGTGCCTCTAGGGATTGGATGCATACTGGTAAACATTCCGGGAACTGGTTTAATGTCCCCCGGTGGGCTTTTGTTCTATAATTACCAAGGTATAGCTTTAGTCATTTACCCACCTCTAATATTTTTGGGGGTTGGGGCGATGACGGACTTCGGGCCGTTAATTGCCAACCCTAGTACAATAATTCTTGGGGCAGCTGCACATCTGGGCATTTTTATCGCATTAATTGGGGCCAAACTTTTGGGTTTCAGTATTGCCGAGGCCAGTGCCATTGGGATTATCGGAGGAGCAGATGGCCCCATGGCTATCTATGTGGCAACCAAACTCGCTCCACACTTGCTCGGTCCCATAGCGGTTGCCGCATATTCTTATATGGCCTTACTTCCACTAATTCAGCCACCAATTATGAAAGCATTAGTTCCCTTGGAGGAAAGAAAAATAGCCATGGCGAAAATGAGACCTGTTTCTAGGCGTGAGAAAATCATTTTTCCTATCATGATGATTTTTATTGTCTTGATTCTACTCCCCCCCATTGCGCCCTTAATTTCTTGTTTAATGTTGGGCAACTTGATAAGAGAGTGTGGTGTTATGGAGAGGGTTTCGGCCACGATAGGAGGAGTATTTCTAGATATCATTACCGTATTTATAGCCGTTGCCATTGGATCGACCATGAGTGCAGAGAATTTTGTTAATCTACAAACCCTGAAAATTGTAACACTTGGACTGATTGCCTTTTGTTCTGGTTCAGCCAGTGGCGTCCTTTGGGCTAGATTGATGTGTAAAATGAGTGGAGGAAAGATTAATCCCTTAATTGGCTCTGCTGGTATTGCCGCCGTCCCAATGGCAGCACGGGTATCTCATAACGTCGGGATACAATACAATAAACGCAACTACTTAATTATGCATGCCATGGGACCTAATCTAGCGGGTGTTCTAGGGACTGCAGTCGCGGGTGGAATTATGCTTACTTTATTGGGGGTGTTTTAGATGGCAATTATTCCAGATACTCTTTCAGGTGCACTTGTATTAAGCGTATTTGATTTTGTTGCTTGTTTCTTTGTCCTTTGGGGGATCAGTTTCCTGATCAGAGGTCTCGGTTATATTAGCAATAAATTCCCCGAACCGTCAGCAGACGACAAAAGAGGCTCGCATTAAAGGAGGCTGAATTCAGTGGTCCAAATTTCAGATCTAGAAAGCGGTAACTATTGGAAGCATATTGGTATGACAACTATAGAGGGTATTGACGGAAAAATCCAAATTGCAATGGAAATTAATGAGAAACTAAAACAATTTTATGGAAATGTTCACGGTGGAGTTATTGCTGGATTACTTGATTCGTCTATAGCTGTCGCTGTAAACCAACAATTAGCTTCGGGGGAAGGCGCTTCGACCGTTGAGATGAAAATTAATTACTTGCGTCCAGCAAATGGAGGAACTCTTCGAGCTGAAGGCAAGGTAATTCAAAAGGGCAGGAAGCTTATTGTCGGCCAAGGGGAAGTCAAGGATGATGCGGGTAATATGGTAGCCTTTGGTACTGCAACCTTTATGATCACTCAACTTACTCGTTAGGAATTAGGTATTCGACTTCAATGCAAAATCGCATTAATAATAGGTGTTATGACCCAATATTAAATCCCAGAATTCGGCCTATAAACGGTAATGCCGAAACGCATTACCCCATGCACTTCGGCATTACTCCGATACAACTATACCTAATCTTTGAAGTTTTCGTACGACAGTTGACTGATTTACACCTAACAACTTTGCTAAATCATAAGTATTGCGCGTGTGCTGCAAAGCCAAATTAAAAATCTGTCGTTCCACCTCAGTACTGGCCTCCTTAAGTGGCAAAATTGAATTGACTTGGATGACCTGCGCATCACTCACTTGCTCTAGAATCAACTGGCTTGTGGTTACTCTGTTCTCAGGGCAAGTTACAATTAATTGTTCAACCGTATTTTGGAGCTGACGGACATTACCGGGCCATTTTTCACTCATCAACCACTGCAGGACTTCCGGGGCAAAGTCTTTGTCGAGCTCGTACTTATGACATACTTTATCTCGGAAACTATGAACTAACGGTAAAATATCCTCAGGTCGTTCACGAAGGGCCGGGATACTAAGAGGAACCACGTGAAGTCTAAAAAACAGATCCTCTCTAAATAGTCCCTCCTCAACCATCGCAGAAATATCCCGATGGGTCGCAGAGATCAAACGAATATCCACCTTTCGGATCTTTGTACCTCCAACACGCACAAATTCACGTTCTTGAATAACGCGCAATAACTTGCTTTGCAAGACAAGGGGGAGATCTCCAATTTCATCAAGTAATAGGGTACCCTGATTTGCTAATTCAAAGAGGCCCGGCTTTCCCTCTTTCCGAGATCCTGTAAATGCCCCTCCCTCGTACCCAAAGAGTTCGGATTCTAACAAATTCTCGGGAATTGCGGCGCAGTTCACTTGAATAAACGGCCCTGAAGAACGCTTGCTGTTTTCATGAATGAACTTTGCAATGACCTCTTTACCTACCCCAGACTCTCCGTTGATAAAGACTGATGAATCTACGGATGCGACTCGTTTAGCCAGGTCAAGAACCGCCAACATTTTAGGTGAATGAGCAATGATTTCTCCACCTTTGCTTAGAGAAACCAATTCCTGACGGTACTGGTGAGTTAGCTCTTTACTCGTTATCAGTTCCTCGCGTAGTTCATGAAGCACGCTCAAATCCCGTAAATTAAAAATAGCCCTCCTGAGCGTACCGTCTGCCTTAAAAACAGGATTTCCCGTAACAAGAAGATGGCGAGCGCTTAACTCTTTCGTAACCGCTTTTCGCCCATTGAGAATACTTTTCCAAAGCGAGGGTTTCTGCATTTGTAAAACAACATCCACAAATTGCTGCAGGACTTCTTCTTCTTCTAAACGACAAAGAGCACAAGCGGCCGAATTTGTACGTAAGACACGTCCAACTTCATCCGTTACCAATATCCCATCATACGATGAATTTATCACCGTGTTTAATTCATTGTTAAATTCATTCAAGACTTTTAACTCGTGTAAGGCGTTCTCAATTTCTGATATATCCTGGAAAACCCCAACTGCTCCTACAACTTTTCCATCTTCAACAATTGGTGTTCGGTTACTAGTGTAAGCACGATTAAACGCCTCAATTCGAAAGTCAAATTGAGGTCGGCCTGTTTTTACAACATCAAGCAGTCCGGTTGGGATAATCATATCAGCCAGTGAACCTCCTAGGGCTTCAGTTTGTTTGCGCCATGTGAATTTTTCAGCAGCTTTATTAAAGGCCGTTATTTTGCCAAATTCATCAATAGCAACAATGCCACTGGTCACAGAATTAGAGACGGCATCAAAGGTCTTAACCCAAAGCTCTTTTTCTCTAAAGATTGCCATGCCCGCGACAACATGTGTAACCATCCCCACAAGCAACCCCTGATCAAAGACAGGCAAAACCTCTGCCCCAGAATCCCATACCTCTTGAATGTCATCACACAGATCGATGATGGGAAAATCTGTTTGCATTATTTCAGCTGCAGTAATTTTAAGATTTAGTACTATTAGAGGATTAGTGAGTTGTCTCCGGCCAATGACACCAAGCACTTTTTCTTGTGACATAACCAGTAATCCCTCAGCATCTAAGTCAGAGATTTTCGTTAGTACATTTGTAACTTTCTGTTCTGGTCCAATTTCAATAGGAGCAATCATAATTTCTTTGACCATAATTTTCATATCACTTTACACCTCCTTATTTCTCGGGACTTGTGCATGGTGATAACAAATGTTTTCAGTACTTATTTCGCATTTTATATTCAGAATCCTTTTAATTTAATAAATTAATATAATTAATTATAATTTTGAATATACAATAATTGAGCATTGTCATGTGAAAAGGAGATTTTCGAATATGGATAAAAGTCCTGGATTCAGCCCGGAAAAAGGGCGGAAGAACGGAATTACTTTAATCGGATATTTAATTATCGCTTTGGTTGTAATTGCCCTTATCACTGGTAAGTGATAGCGTGATGTGCAGTGATCATAATGTTCATCATGTTTCGTAGAAGATTGCAAGATAAAATCACCCCCGCAAATCCCAGGAATTTGCGGGGGTGATTTTATCTTGCCTTATAAGTTAATTCACATCAATAACTTATCCAGTCCCCAGAACACGCTCATTCCGAAGATAATCCCCAAAAAAAGATTGGGTACAAATCGGGCAAATATGAAGGTTAAGACCCCCGCCCATAGATAGGGGTTATGTATTAGAACAATTGTTCCTCCTGGTGTCACCAACTCGGGAACCACTAAAGCCGCCAATAAGGCGATCGGGACCAATTCTATAAAATCCCGAGCAAAGCCTTGGACGTTTTTTCCTTTAAACAGCAGGAAAGGTAGAACACGAGCGCCATAAGTGACTAAAGTCATTAATAAAATCGTCTCTAGAAATTGGAGTGACACAGTTCTCCCCCCTCCACTTTTCAATTACAGCTCAATGGCCTTCTTGCAGTTGTTCTGGTGAAGAATTTCTCTTGCGCCACCATGCCCCAATTCCTGCGGCGAGAGCCACACTTAAAATCAGATAGATCTTTCCTGGAAGTACCATTTTAAAGACGATAGCCAAGATTGAAGCTAGAATATAGGTCATAAAATTTTTCTTGGAGAGCGACGTTGTCGTCAAAATAATGAATAAGGCTAAGAGGGCAAACTGAAAACCGGAGAACTGGATTGGCAACCATTTTCCGATCATCCCTCCAAGGATCGTGAAAATAACCCAAGATGCAAAGGCACCCGAGTTAATTCCCAGCATGACTCGACGGCGGTCTTCTTCGTTGGCCACATCTTGCAAAACCCTCGTATTGAGCACAAACGTTTCATCTGTGAGCCCTTGGGCCAACCCCAAGGACCAAGGAAGCGTTCTATCGGGAAAAAAAGGAACGGAAGATAAACTCATAAGGAAATGGCGAATATTAATAATCAGGGTGGTCAACCCGATCATCCAAACGGTTGCCCCCTGATGAATCATTTCGATCGCAATAAACTGTGATGCACCAGCAAAAACAAAAAAAGACATCAGCCCGGCTTGCCAAACACTTAGGCCATATTGCGAAGCCAAAATTCCAAAGGTTATAGCTACTGGTGCATAACCAATCCCAATGGTCAGGGATTGTCGCAGTCCAAACATGAACCTCTTTTTTACTTCATGCGATGAGCCTCGCTTCATTGCGTTACCTTCTTGATGACGCTCAGAAAATCCGGATAGGATACATCTGCCGCCTCCATGTTTTCCACACTAACCCCTTCCTTAGATACAAGCCCGGCGATAGCCCATGCCATAGCCAAGCGATGATCTCCTAGACTACTAGCCTGTCCACCGCGCAAAGAAGTCTGACCTTGTATACGCAATCCATCGGGCAATTCTTCAACCTTAGCCCCTAATGCATTTAGTCCCTCGGCTACTGTACGGATGCGGTCAGTTTCCTTAACTCTCAATTCTGCGGCATCCCGAATGACGGTTTCCCCTTCTGCTAAACTTGCTGCCAAAGCCAAAATGGGAATTTCATCAATCAGGCGTGGAATCATTTCCCCTCCGATCTCAATCCCTTTGAGACGGGCAGGACGAACACGTAATGTGGCCCTAGGTTCACCACAGATTTCTGCTTCATTGAG
>JAJYAS010000153.1 GCA_021779415.1 Bacillota bacterium | reverse complement strand
AGTTCAGCGAGACTTCCCTTGCCAAACTCCAGGTCTTTATACTCGAAATCGAACAATACTCTTGCCTCCTTTAAACTGCCACGTCTTGATTTTCCCTTTACAATGATCTTTGTCCCAACTTAAGGCCAAACCAGCATGATTATTGAGAAACTGACACAAAAATTTTTAAGTCCGTCCGATCTTTGATGACTTCGTAAGTTACCTTCTCAATTTCCATCCAACAGTCATCAACGCCAATTGCCAGTTTAATTACGTCTGCGATTGCGTCAACAAAGTTAGGTGCATCCGAACGGTTATTAGGTTTCTGGACGTGAATTGCCATCCAATACTTGGTTTGCTTCTTCCAAGCGTGGTCTTTACAGGCTTCCGACAATACACGAAGCAAGTGTGCTTTGGCTGCTTTATGCTGTGCCGGAGTGTACATTTTTCCTTGCCTTGTGAGCATCTTGGCCTTGTTTTTACTCAGATTAATGTCAAACGGGATTGCTACGATTACTCGATACTTGGCATCTGTGGCCAGCCCATAAATGCTGAAGATTGTACCCCGTTCAATCGGTGCTCTTACCTTCTTCTTAGCCACATGTTCCCCCTCAGAAAAAAATCAGGGCAGGGCTTAACCGTCCTTACCCCTAACTACTAATTACTTTCCTTGGCACAAAGCTCTTTATAGCTACAAAACATGCACTTGTCCAAATCCTTGGGTGGAACCTGTTTGCTCTCGATGGCCTTCACAATTCCGGCTAAACGAGTGAGCAGTTTCTGCTCCATTTCGGAAGTAGATTCAACATAGAAATGCTTCATATCGTCACTGACATCTTTCATCCAAGGTGGTTTCTCCAACGCTTCATATTCAAATATCGTGCCTGGAATATCGAAGATCAAAGAATAAGCGACCACTTGTTGTTTGTGGTCGTCTTGAGGCTCCTTAATTTTCTGCAAGTTCTTCCGTTTATCCTTGGTCTTCTTTTCCCAAATGAATCTGCGGCCATCCCGGTGCAGGAGAATACCATCGCATCGCCCCCTGATTACAACCATAACCCCATCAACTTCAAACACCTTCCGACCGATGACCTCAGTCTGGAGCATTTTAAAGTTGTACGTCTTACCGTGTTTTTTCATCTTGTCCGGCATTGCCAAATAATCCTTTTGGGTTACTTGATGCACCCCTTCGCCGTTGCGAGGCAATCTATTCTTCCAAGGAACGGCTGGCTGGGGAGGGTCTTTCTCAGCATCAACATTGAGGTAATATAATTCTCGCTCACACTTCGCTACCATCGAAGGGCTGAATCTGACCTCCTTACGGGGCCAATATTCTTGCGGTATTGAATATAGATCCTCGATTTGGTCATGAAAATCGTCGGCGATAGTTCTGGGGCGTTCCGGTTCAACTGATTTCCTGGGTATTTTAGAGCTCCGTTCCCCTGGCTCATTAAATAGTAGTGACAAGTATTTTCCCTCCTTAACATCGGAAACAAAAACGAACGCCTCATAAAAGCGTCCGTCCATATAGCTACCATCAATGTAGCCTTCGCCTATTTTGTTTACGCTGCCTCTCTGCGACAACCACGCTTAAAATCCCAATCCTTTGGTTTCACTTCGTCCATCCAACGTTCTTGGATAACGGTGTCACATTTAAGTGGCACGGTAAGTTCGACTGTTTTAGTCATCACGTCATCGATTACTTGAATAGCTTCTGGCGTCACATCGGCCTTGGGAATGAGCAGAAGCAGCTCATCGTGAATGGACATTACATATTTCCAGCGTCTCTGTGAAGCAACCCCATCCATTTTAATAATGATTTGCTTCAAGATGTCAGCTGCACTTCCTTGAACCACAGCATTAATCGCTTCACGTTCCATCCCGGCACATTTTCGCCACAAGAAATTGCGTTCCTCCGATTCGGCTTGCGACAATGTTCCCCAAGGCTTACGATTCAGAACTTGAAGTTGAGCATGAAGTTTAGCGTACTCTGGAAAACGTCTTTTCCTCCCAAACAAGGTTTCCGCAAATCGGTCCTTTTTCAGCTGTGCCAACACTTTTTCACGGAACGGCTTGAGTCCAGGGAAACGTGATGCCATTCCAGCAAAGAACTTCTCGGCAACTTCCATTTCAACGCCCATCTTGTTAGCAAACGACTTGGCAGACTGTCCATAAAGGTAGCCTAATAATCCCGTTTTCATCAGCTTTCGCGGTTGGTACGTGTGTACAGGATCGTAACCACCGTCAATACAGCACTCTTGCGGCAGGTCGAAAACCTGCATTGCCATCGTGGTATACAGATCCACCCCTGCCAGATAGACATCCCTCATGCTGGAATCACCAAACCAAGCGTACAAAATGTGGGCGATAACGCGAGGTTCAATTTGTGAAAGGTCAGAAGAAACGAAAAGATACCCAGGATCGGGTATCAAACACTTACGGACTTCCTTGCCTAATTCTGTGCGGGAGGGAATATTCTGGAGGTTCGTGCCCTTCTTCTTCCCTTTGTTGCCGTACTCGGAACTGGCATACCTTCCGGTTCTAGTGCGGGATGAATCGAACTGACTATGCAGTCTGCCATCAGCTTCTAGGGCTAACGGTATCTTGTGGGCATACGTGTTAACTAGCTTAGACAACTCTCGGTACTTCAACAAAGGTTCAAGCTGGGGAACGTCAGCTACAATGGCATCGATAACTTCAGCAGCCGTGCTCCCCGCTTTTTTGCCAAAGCGTTTCGGCACATCAAGCCCGACTTGCAGGATGTCGTAAATAAGATAGGCCACGTGGACATCTGAACCGAAGTTAAAGGTGTCAATTTTTCTGCCTTTCTTAGCACTCATGGCAGCTAAGAAGTCAGCATCGATGTTAAACGACTTCTTCAAGTCTTCTTCAGCCTGTGCGATTAAGGGTAGCTGTGCTTGCTCGATCTCATTTAGCCTAGGCACGTTAACCAACACACCTAACCGTTCAATGCGAACATCAATTGGCAGTAGTTTCATTTCGATATTGTGGAAAATGTTTTTCACGTTGCCAACCGTATCGATAAATTTCTTCTGAAACTTGTACAGTCCATACGTCTTATGAGGGTCACCGGCAGCGTAAACTCCGGCTAAGAGAACATCAGTGTTAGCTATATCCGCTGCATCGATAATGTCCTCGAATAAGACAACCTCACCCGACTGGGCAACGTACTTCTCATACAAAACTTTTAACTTGTGCACCTCATGTTCGTTCAGCAGCTTGGCTGCCACTTGCGTATCGAAGTAAGGATTAGCGACCAAAATACCATGACAGGCCAGCATGTGGGCGTCAAACTTGTAATTATGCCAGATGCTCCTGTTGCCAACGTCTTCCAACCATTCCTTAATCGGGGCAAGTGCTTGATCTTCTAAGATTTGTTTCTCCCCTGTTGTGTGTCCAAATGGTACATAGAACGCTACATCTGCTATAGGAAGGTAGGCCGATACTCCTACGACTCTATCCTCAAAGAAGTCCAGACCTGTGGTTTCCGTATCCCACGCAACCTCATCCTCTTGAAATAATAGGCGTTGCATCTGCGTCCACGTCTTTAAGTCTTGTACGATGTAGTAATTACTGGGTTTACTTTCACGCACTTTCTGCTTTAACGCTTCGCGTTTTTGACGCTGCAATACGGCATAACCTTGGTAAATATCATCCTTTTTCATCTTTCGGCCCGGGAACATTAACTCGCCCAGCAACAAGGCCCGTTCTACCTCACGGAAGATTAAAATGTCGGAGTTCCATTTCAACCCGGATAAACGGGTTAATTCGTCCTTTAGTACTACAGGTTTCGGCACCTTGGCCTGACGGGATTTAGCTTTCTTTTCTTGCTTATCGAATGCGTTTAACACATCGTCCAATTCTGTCGTACCGGCTACCTCCCTCCTGCAAATTCAGGTTCTCAACTGTTTAACTGACAAAAAAATTGGGCGACCCCGTTAAGAGTCGCCGTAAGAAAAATGCTTTCTGCTTTTGAATTATCAGTACCAGCAGTACAGCTTCGTTCCTAGAATCCGTGTTCATCGCCTTGGCCTTCAGCTGAAGCAACATCCTGATTATTACCAATGATCTTCTTCAACCAATCTTCGGTTGGAGCACGGAGAATACTCGCGTAAAAATCGCTTCTTTCTTGGCTGCCATACTCGAAGGGTTTAATATCGGCAGGAACTTCGATAGCAGCCTTCTGCTTTGGCGGTAGTGGAATGAAGCTGTAAGAAGTGTCTTTCGCACCGGCACCGGTACGCTTTAACTGGAATATTTCATCACAGACATCTTCGCCGTAGGTATCGATAATGGCATAAACGCTGGAAACGTGGGTCTTACTGGTATCCCAGATGATGACTTCTTTTTTGTCTACATCGTACAAAGGCACAAGGTACTTAACAGAACGTTTTACTTCAGCATCGCAAGATAAACAAGGCATACCGGCTCGTGGTGCAGTGCAAACGTGGGAGGGAATTTTCTTAGCGAAATCACCGTGTCCATAGTAGTTGGGGAACTTAGCGTCTAGTAAGATAACTCGGAGTGATTCACCAGCCTTTAGCTTAACATAGTTGTGTTTGGTTGCAGGAGTGCTGGATTGTTCGCTTAGGCGTTTGGCATCGTCACCATCGGCAATCATAAAGTTGTCAGTTGTCATTCGTTAAATTCGCTCCTTCGTTTAAATAAAATTTTGGTGTGCGGTAGCCTCGGTTCAATTCAAAATTGAGTCGGTGCTTAATTTGTGAGGAGAAGCAATTTCTCCAACACCTCCCTTCATAATGATATTTGACCGGATTTTCACCAAAACCAACGCTCAAATTAAAAGTATTTTCATGAAGTTTTTGGCAAAGAAAAAACCGCCCTTAGGCGGTCAGTCTTTTAATGCTATAGGGATTGGCATACCCATTTTTTTGTAATGATCTCTAGCAGGGATTTGAGCCTTCCGCAGTTTACGCTTGGTCCATAACTCTTTGGCTTTGCGTCTATTAATAACTTTTGGGTTGTAGTCCAATAAATCGGCAATGTGCAAATCTGTCTTGCCCGTGGCTTTAAGCACTGCTACGGTTGCACAGGTTCCGTCATGAGAGCGGATGCTTTCAGCCAAAGAACGTGCAGCATCTTGTTCTGCTATAAAATTTTCGATATCCTGTTTTGGGTCAAACAATCTGAAATCATCCTCTTCTTCCATTTCGGCTAGGCAATATACCAGCTCAACATGAGAAGCTTCATACCGCCGAGTATGCCCGAATAAGGATGTCATCGCTCTGTCCATATAATAATGAGCGAAGGTAACAAAGTTGGTAGCACCTTTTTTACTTTCGTCCCAATCTTCAGCAGCTTTCCATACGGCTGTAGCCAGATCTATTTCACAGTCATCTACATTAAGGCCAAGATTCTTTGCAGCTTGAAATGCCCTTTTCTGGATGTGGTAACGGAAGCAAGCGATAATGTCATTCAACGTGTTACGATTTCCCGTTGCTTTGAATTCCTTGATGAGAGCCTCCGCGTTTTTCAATTGTTTTCTCCTTTTCTCTCTGTTAACTTTGCCTCATAACGTAGTTTACTGGAAATTGCCCACACTCTTGAACAGAGTTTGTACCGGATGCATGGCTTGTCCGAATAGTACTCTTAATTGCTCACCGTCCAACTCGTTTACATCCTTAGCCCGAAATGGTTCCCAATTTACCTGCCTAATGTCGTTAATCCAGTGCAATTTGACTGGTAAGTCTGTAGCAATTTTACGACCGGCAGCATCGTTGTCTGTTGCAATGGTCACGCTTTCTATGGGACAATTCTTCAACTCCTGCAGCTGTTTATCAGTAATGTGAGCTGTGCCTAACGCAATTGCCGGATAACCATTGGCCCAAAGATACATTGCATCAATCTCTGATTCCACAATTGCAACGGATGCTTCCCTCCGGCGATAAACATGATTGATGCCAAAGAGAGTTATTTTATTGGGGCCGACCTCTGATAGGTGGTAAACCCAAAAATGTTTATCAAGCACTGATCTCATTTTCACACCTACACACCGTCCTTGTCGGTCAAACCACGGGAGGGTTATTGCTGCTGCCCCCTGGTCATAACCAACCCGAAATCTGCGTTGCCACAAGTCTGGTATTCCCCTAACCGCAAGGAATGGATGGCGGTAATCCCACTGGTTTAATTTCTCTTCTGGAATAAAGTTAATTGCGACATCCTTGCTTATACCACCAAAAACCAGGTCAAATGCTTTACCTACTTCGTCTGGATTAGTACCACACCTACCCCTTAACCATGCTTGGGCTGCGTCTAAGGATGGCAAGTTTTCCAGTTTTTGAATGAACCCTTCTAAATGTCCATGTGCTTTGCATGACCCAGAGAAGCAGTTGTATTTTCCCGTAGCTGCATTAATTCCGAAACTTGGATGCACCTCTGCATGAAAAGGACAACACAGCATGAGGTTCTTACCAGACCATTGATAGTTGATATTTTTTGCATCCAAGTAAGCAGTGAGGTCGAACTCATAATCACTTGTTACAATTTTTGGCAATTGATTCCTCCTTTCAGCTGGTATACTTTTTCAAAGATAACGCAACATAATGGCAGCTTAACAGTTTTGGCAAACTCGATAACTTGACACGCCTGAAACTATAACCAACTTGTCAACTTAACTAGCCTGCGAAGTAGCGACAAGCACGAATATAACATACAGTCAATTATCTCGCATTAGTAAAACAATGGGAAACACCACTTAATTAATAGCTCATTGTTGTCATAATGCACCTGAAACACAGGATTTTGAGAGTGAGGCACCAGAGCGTGGATGAACATTTTCGAGAACAAATAATACGACAAGTTGATACCGGAAGATTTCTCCTTGCAGAAAGAACTAAGCGAAATCTGACCCAGCCAATAGTTGCTAAGCAGCTAGGGGTTAGTCCTTCGTATCTAAGCGAAATAGAGAAAGGAGTGAAAGTTCCGTCCGACTTGTTAATCCAAGAGCTTGGAAAATATTACGAGATAGACGAGGATGAACTTTTTCAGAAGTACGGAAAATTACCCTTGCTCGCAAAGGAAGAAATCAAAAATAGCGAGGACGTGCAGAAGGCACTTGCGGATATAGCTCGATTACGCAAGAAGAAAGCATTGTCTGATGATCAATGCCAAAAACTCTACGAGGAGTGGGTACAGGTTTATCAGGACTTTATCAAAAGAATCAACCAAAGTGAGGGTTAATTATGACCTATGATGTTATTCAGAAAATCGTGTTACAGATTTGGGATTACTTAGAACTAAATATGGGCTACCATAATGCAATTGCGTTAAAAGAATGGCTATCCGTCATTTCTGGCTCACTGGCATTCGGTATAGTGATATTTCTAATTATTTCCTGGTTAAACCTCCAATGGGAAACAAATAGTAATATGTCAGAGCTTTCCACGGTAAAGATTGGCGACCACATATATAGCAATCCACATAACATCCGTGAATTGATCGATACTTATATTGGCGTGGTTGTTCTCAAACTGTTC
>JAJYAS010000152.1 GCA_021779415.1 Bacillota bacterium | reverse complement strand
TATGAAGAATTGGAAGAAGTGTTAATTCGTTCAGACGTGGGTGTCACCACATCCTTTGAATTAGTGGAACGATTGCGTAAAGAAGTTAAACAACGCAAACTATCGGAGCCTAGTGAGCTTACTCAGGTCCTACAAGAACTGATTGCGGAGTTATTGGGGGAAGAAGTCGAGCTGAACATGGCGGAGCAAGGTCCGAGCATTATTCTCATGGTTGGGGTCAACGGGGTTGGTAAAACAACAACGATCGGCAAGCTCGCGAATCGGTTCAAAAGCGAGGGCAAACGGGTTATCTTGGCTGCAGGGGATACGTTTCGGGCAGCTGCTATTGATCAGCTGGAGGTTTGGGGAGAACGCAGTGGAGTAGAGGTGATTAAACAGAGGGAAGGTGCAGACCCTGCAGCGGTTGCCTATGACGCAGTGCAAGCAGCAAAGTCACGTAATATTGACGTTGTTATCGTAGATACCGCTGGCCGTCTCCATAATAAAGTGAATTTGATGGAAGAATTGCGCAAAGTGAAGCGGGTGATTGAACGGGAAATTCCGGGGGCCCCTCAGGAGGTGCTCCTCGTGTTAGATGCTACGACGGGGCAAAACGCATTGCAGCAAGCTAAGCTTTTTCAGGAAGTGGCAGGAGTCACTGGAATTGTTTTAACCAAGCTGGATGGGACGGCCAAAGGTGGCGTCGTGTTAGGGATTCAAGGGGAGACTCGGATTCCCGTTAAATGGATCGGAATCGGAGAAGGGATGGATGATCTGCGACCGTTTGTTCCCAAAGATTTCGCGGCAGCACTCTTTGGCCGGGCAGAGGAGGAGGGCGAACTTTGATCCACTACGCTCTGATCGGGGGAACTGGTGTTGAGCACATTGAGCTATCCGACCAGCGTGTCGTCGAGGTAAAAACCCCTTACGGAACGGTTGAATCCATGATTGGCAAACTCGATAAGCACGAAGTGGTATTCATGAGCCGACATGGACGTGATCACGCTACTCCACCCCACCTCGTAAATTATAGGGCTAACATCTGGGCTTTGCGCCAACTTGGAGTACAAAAAGTATTGGCGACGGCAGCCGTCGGTTCTTTGTCCCCAGAGATTCATTTAGGCCAGTTGGTGCTACCAAATCAGTTTCTTGATTTTACGAAGAGCCGCCCTCAGACCTTCTATGAAGGAGGACAACAAGGTGTCCTTCATGTGGATATGACAGAACCCTATTGCTCCGCTACTCGCCAGGTGATCATGAAAGCGTCAGACCACCTTGGATTTGCAGTTAAGAATGGAGCATGCTATGTTTGTACAGAGGGCCCGCGTTTTGAAACCCCTGCAGAGATTCGAATGTTTCAACTCTTAGGGGCCGAACTTGTCGGAATGACGAGTGTTCCAGAAGTTGTTCTGGCTCGCGAACTGGGAATGTGTTACGCCACGATCGGGATGGTTACGAACGAAGCGGCTGGAATTTCAGCTCATCCGTTAACCCATGCCGAAGTGATGGAGAGTGTGGAGAAGTTAGAAGTTAACGTCGCTAAATTAATTGAAGAGACCATTGAGTTAGGGACGCTTGGGCAGGATTGTGCATGTGCTTCGGCGAATGTAGAAGTTGGTAAGTTTTAGAAAGGTGGTGGGACGTTGAAAGCGATTGAATGGCTAGGAAATGCTTTGCGGATATTAGATCAGACTAAACTTCCACATGAAATTGTTTATCGTGATGCCGTGTCCTATAAGGAGGTGGCAGAGGCTATTGAACACATGGAAGTACGTGGCGCACCTGCCATTGGGGCTACCGTTGCATATGGGTTTGCTTTAGGCGCCTTAGAGTACCAAGGAGATCGAGAAGGGTTACCTAGTTTTATGGAAGAGGTACAAGCTAGACTTTCGGAGACTCGACCGACAGCAGTCAACTTGTTTTGGGCACTGCGTCGCATGGAGGACCGTCTGCGTGAGTGCTGGGATGTGGAAAATTTAGATGAAGTGCGGCAGCTTTTAATTGAGGAAGCGGATCGTATTGCCGATGATGACCGTCGCATGAATCGCCTTATTGGAGACTATGGAAATGAGATTATCCCGGACAAGAGTAATGTTCTGACTCATTGTAATGCTGGAGCTTTAGCTACAGTGGAGTATGGGACAGCACTAAGCGTTATTCGTAAAGCACACGAGGCGGGCAAATCCATTCATGTTTATGCGGACGAAACGCGACCGTTATTACAGGGGGCACGTTTAACCGCTTTGGAACTCTTGCGAGATAAGGTTCCTGTGACGCTGATTGCGGACAATATGGCCGGATATTTAATGCAACAAGGTAAGGTTGACCTCGTGATTGTCGGAGCAGATCGCATCGCGGCTAATGGAGATACTGCGAACAAAATAGGGACTTACTCCTTAGCGGTCTTGGCGCAAGCTCATGGCGTTCCGTTTTATGTTGCAGCTCCAACCTCGACCATCGATATTAAAGTGGCCAATGGCCAAGAAATCCCGATTGAAGAGAGACCTGCTAAGGAAATTCGGGAGTGCTTTGGGGTACCTATAGCACCTGAAGAGGTCAATGTCTATAACCCAGCCTTCGATGTAACTCCGGCGAAATACATCACGGGAATTATTACAGAAAAAGGAATTATTGCTGCGCCCTATTCAGTCAACCTTCTTAAACTGATGGTGAGAGCTTAACTTTACCAGTCAGGGTGTATAAGCTTCAGGTGGCATAAGGAGATGAAATGAATGTCCAAAGTTTTAATTAGAGCTATGGTCCTGCCCATGACAGGGTCGGATATAGTTTATCCTCAAGGAGAAATCACCCTTGAGAATGATCGAATAATTTCGGTAGGGGAACTGGGTTCTGCTCCAGCAGGGTTTGTGCCTGACCGTGTTTTTGATTTGCCAAACGATGTGGTTATGCCGGGCCTAATTAACACTCATACTCATGCAGCTATGACCTTGCTTAGGAGCTATGCAGACGATCTGCCGCTCATGCCTTGGCTCAATGAGAAAGTCTGGCCATTTGAAGATAAATTAACTGAAGAGGATATTTATTGGGGGACATCTTTGGCGCTTTGCGAAATGATTCGCTCGGGAACGACTACGATGCTGGACATGTATGCTTCGATGGATCAAGTCGCAGAAGCTGTACTCAAGGCAGGTACCCGAGCTGTCCTTTCTCGGGGGCTTATTGGGAATGGTCCGAATGGTGAGCGGGCTTTACAAGAGAGCTTAGAGCTAATTCAACGTTACCACGGTGCAGGCGCTGGGAGAGTGAACGTAATGTTTGGCCCCCACGCTCCTTATACTTGCTCGGGGGAATATCTTCAAAAAGTGAAAGCTGAGGCAGACCGCCTGGGCGTGGGAATTCACATTCATGTGGCAGAGACTCGAGATGAGATTAAGATCTTACAAGAGCAGTATGGAAAAACTCCTGTGCAGTGGTTGGATTCGCTTGGGCTCTTCGGAGGGCACGTTGTGGCTGCGCACTGTGTTCATCTAACTCCCGAAGATAGGGAGATTCTGGCTCGCAAGCACGTCTGTGTCGCCCACAATGCGGAGAGCAATATGAAATTGAATAGTGGAACTGCCCCTATTATTGAGTTGCGGGCCCAAGGAGTTGTCGTTAGCCTCGGAACCGACGGCGCTTCGAGTAATAACAACCTTGATCTCTTTGGTGAGATGCGTTCTGCAGCCTTTCAGCAAAAGCTGTGCAAGGGTTCAACCGCTCTGCCTGCTTATGAAGTATTGGAAATGGCAACCGTCGCAGGGGCTCAAACCCTCGGACTAGAGGATGTCGGAATGCTTGCCCCAGGTTTTAAAGCAGATTTGATTACAATTGACATGGATCAACCTCATTTCTATCCCCGGTTTTCTATTCCAGCGCATCTGGTCTATGCTGCCCATGCTGGGGATGTACGCACGGTGATGGTCGATGGTAAATTTCTCATGGAAGAAAGAAAACTTTTGACAATGGATGTTAGTAAAGTTTGCCAAGAAGCGGAAACCCGGGCGAAGCGGATTTCGGCGGAATTAATTGACAAGTAATAGTCCTTGACAAACCTCAAACTTTAGTCTAGAATCCGATAGTAAAGTAAAAATACTTTACAGGAGGGTTGGAATGGACAAACTCACCGAAATGGCTCTCTTGGCAGATTTTTATGGTCCTCTACTTACGGAAAAGCAACAAAACGTCTGGGATCTCCATTATCAACAGGACCTTTCGTTGGCTGAAATTGCCGAGACGGAACATATTAGCCGTCAGGCTATCCATGATTTGCTCAAACGTACAGAACGAATTCTTACAGAATACGAGGAAAAATTAGGGCTCGTTAAGCGGTTTTGGACAGAACGCCAGAAATTAATGGAAGTGCAAGAACTGTTGCAAGGATTAAGCGGGCGGGACTTTTCGAGTAGCGTAGCCTGGGAACGGCATCAGAAAATACGCGCCATGATCGAAGATGTGTTTATAAACATCTCGGCAGTTTAAAGAATAAGCTAAAGCTTCGGTTGAAATTAAATCGAAAGCGGGGACAGGTATGTTTCAAGGTCTCAGCGATAAACTCCAAGAAACCTTTAAGCGGCTTAAAGGAAAGGGCAAGTTAAAGGAAGCAGACGTCACTGAGGCAATGCGCGAAGTGCGCGTAGCCTTATTAGAGGCAGATGTTAACTTTAAAGTCGTCAAAGATTTTGTGGCTAAGGTGAAAGAACGCTCGATTGGACTCGATGTCTTAGAATCTCTTTCCCCGGCACAACAGGTCATTAAAATTGTACATGAAGAAATGATTGAACTGATGGGTGGAGCGACTGGTAAAATTCTTATCGCTTCAAAACCTCCAACTGTGATTATGTTGATAGGCTTGCAAGGGGCTGGAAAAACAACTCATGCTGCTAAATTGGCCAATATGCTAAATAAGCAAGGTAAGCATCCGCTCTTGGTAGCGTGCGATATATATCGTCCTGCAGCAATTAAGCAATTGCAGGTCTTAGGTGAACAGTTAAAATTACCGGTGTTTTCTATGGGGCAGGAATCCCCAGTGAAAATTGCCAAAGCTAGCCTTGAGCATGCTCATTCGAACGGGCACGATGTGGTCATTATTGATACAGCCGGGCGCTTGCATATCAACGAAGAACTGATGGGAGAACTCCGGGATATTAAAACCGCGGTGAAACCCCATGAAATATTATTAGTTGTCGACGCAATGACCGGTCAGGACGCAGTTAATGTTGCGGAATCGTTTCACAAAGAACTGGGTCTTGATGGAGTTATCCTCACCAAGTTAGATGGGGATACGCGCGGGGGAGCTGCCCTTTCCATTAAAGCAGTGACAGGATGTACCATTAAGTTTGCCGGAATGGGCGAAAAAATGGATGCCATAGAACCCTTTCATCCAGATCGTATGGCTTCGCGGATTTTGGGAATGGGGGATGTCCTGACCCTGATTGAGAAAGCCCAAGAGTCTTTCGATGAGAAAAAAGCGAAAGAAATGGAACAGAAGCTGCGCAAACAAGAATTTACTCTCGATGATTTCTTGGATCAGATGCAGCAGATGAAGAAAATGGGTCCGCTTTCTTCGATTTTAGAAATGATTCCGGGAGTCGGCAAACAATTAAAAGATGTCAAAATTGACGAAAAAGATACGGCTCATATTGAAGCGATTATTCGTTCGATGACTGCTGAAGAACGTCGCAAACCTGTTCTTATTAAAGATTCTCGTAAAAAGAGAATTGCCAAAGGAAGCGGTACGTCTGTTCAGGAAGTCGGAAGTCTTCTGAAACGGTTTGAACAAATGCAAAAAATGATGAAGCAATTTGCTAGCCCGGGAGGCATGGGAATGCTCGGGGGAGGCAAAAAGGGTAAAAAAGGGAAAAAACCCGGCTTCCGCTTTCCGACGGCCTAGGCGATGGACACACGCTATACTATAGCGTTGTTTATATAATTAACTTACTTTAAACGGAGTTTTAAATTCCATCTTGAAGTTTAGTTGAATTAATTAGGGGCTAAATGTGCGATGTGCGATATTGAATGTAAGGCATTCGAGCTTCGGACTTCGAACTTATAACCCTGACAATTTGATAAGGAGGTGAAAAACATGGCCGCTAAAATTCGTTTATGTCGCATTGGTGCGAAAAAGAATCCTTTCTATCGTATGGTTATTGCGGATGCTAAAGCTCCCCGTGATGGACGTTTCATTGAACAAATCGGATATTATGATCCGACAAAGAGCCCTGTCATTTTGAATATCGATGAGGAAAAGGCTTTGAAATGGTTATCAACAGGTGCACAACCTTCGAATACCGCTAAGTCGTTGCTCAGTCAAGCTGGTATCTTAACAAAGTTCCACGAGTCCAAGAACTAAGTGTAGTGTTTGGGGGGTGGTTCCTGTGAAGGAACTTGTAGAAATCCTCGCGAAAGCGTTGGTTGATCAAACCGAGCAAGTTATGGTTGCCCAGTCTGAGACCGACAAGAGCGTGCATTTGCAACTGACTGTCGCACCTGAAGATATGGGGAAGGTTATTGGAAAACAGGGGAAGATCGCGAACGCTATTCGTACGCTGGTTAAAGCGGCAGCCGTCAAAGATGGCCGTCGGGTTCATATGGACATTGATCAATGACATTGAGAAGGGCTTTGTGCCCTTCTCAATGTTTTAAGATTATCTATTGGAAAGGGGTAAGAGTATGGATGAAGTGCTGATCGGAGAAGTGTTGCGACCGCATGGGAATAGCGGTGAGTTGAAAATTTACCCGTTAACGACAGACCCAGAACGGTTTCTTAAGTTGCAGGAAGTCATTTTGCGGAGCGGCAAGATCGATCAACACTTTGAGATTATCTCTGCCCGTGTTCAGATGGATCTGGTATTGCTGACTCTTAAGGGGATTGAAAGCATCACACAAGCAGATAAGTACCGCGGGTGGGAGGTTCGGATTGATCGCACAGAAGTTCCTCCTCTCCAAGAAGGGTGGTATTACTTCGAACTGGAAGGGATGCAGGTGTACGAAGGGGATGTCTTGTTAGGCACGTTGTCTCAAGTCCTAGAAACTGGGGCCAATGATGTCTATGTTGTTAAGGGGACTAAAGGTGAACTCTGTGTCCCGGCACTTAAAAGTGTTGTCCAAAAGGTCGATGTCTCAGGGCGACGTATGGATGTCATACTCCCCCCAGGGCTGTTGGAGGGGTAAGAGCGGATGATGCAAATTACAGTCTTAACGTTATTTCCCGAGATGTTTTCTCCGGTTCAAGAAAGTATTCTTAAACGCGCCCAAGAAGCGGGATTGTTGAATATTCGTCTTGTGAATTTCAGGGACTACGCGATCAGCAAACATAAAAATGTGGATGATGTTCCATATGGCGGAGGGGCAGGCATGCTCTTAAAGCCAGATCCCATTTTTGCAGCGATTCGGGATTTACCTCAGCCATGTGGCAAGCGAAGGGTTATTCTCATGTCGCCACAGGGCCAGGTTTTTCGCCAAGAGAAGGCTAAGCAATGGTCAGAACAAGAGGATTTGGTTTTTATTTGTGGACATTACGAAGGCTTTGACGA
>JAJYAS010000151.1 GCA_021779415.1 Bacillota bacterium | reverse complement strand
GTATACGTTTAGCCCACCCTCCCACTCGTTCTGTTGGACGGGTCGCAATCTCTTCTAAAATTTCAGCAGCTACAGCTGGGTCATTAATCTCACTGATTTTCACCAAATGATGATCTGTTCCCCCCAGGACTTGTAATTGTCCAGCAATCTCCACAAGGTAGAGGCTCTGTTGACCAGCTAATACTTGGCGATCGAGAACTCTTGCCCACGGCGTGTTCATACTTCGAAGATTAGCTCGATTTAAGCGTCGAATAATCCAAAGAGACACAAACAAGATTACGAGAAAAACGAGCAACGTTCCCAGAAGCCCCCACCACGAGAAGACGGACTGCGTAACAGCCGGAGCGGCACTACTTGAAGGAAGCAGTTGGTCTTCATTGAACGAGGACATTTTACTTCAACGCCTTCGTGACAGCCTCAACCACACGTTCCGCTTGGAAGGGCTTAACCACAAAGTCTTTAGCTCCAGATTGAATAGCTTCAATAACCATAGACTGTTGACCCATGGCACTGCACATGATCACACGGGCCTTAGAATCCCGCTTTCGGATTTCTTTAACTGCTTGCAAACCATCCATTTCTGGCATGGTGATATCCATAATCGTCAAATCCGGTTGCAATTCCATATACTTTTCCACGGCGACAGCCCCATTTTCGGCTTCCCCGATAACCGTAAAACCATTCTTAGACAAGATGTCTTTCAGCATCATACGCATAAACGCGGCATCATCGACAATCATTACATTTGCACTCACTTAATTTACCTCCTTTATTTAAGCGAATTCATTCGCTCCATAGGGTGAACGATATCGGTAATGCGAATTCCAAAGGTCTCATTGATGACCACAACTTCACATTTGGCAATCAATTTGCCATTGACAATCATATCTACAGATTCCCCGGCTAAGCGATCGAGTTCTATAACAGAACCAGGGCCCATTTCCAGAATTTCTTTAATTGTTTTTTTCGCACGCCCCAATTCTACGCTGATCTGCAAAGGCACATCCAAAATCAAACTCAGATTGTCTGGCGGGACCATTGGGTGCCCAGGCTGAAGCGGTGCAAACTGAGCAGGTTGAACAGGAGTCTGTACTCTTGCTTGAGCATACCCCTGCCCCATTCCCTGAGGAGGGTAGTTCGGTTCCGCCGAATAGGGGACCTCTTCATAAGCAGGTTGCGGAGGGGGGGATGCGTGTGAAAGCGGTGGTTGCGGGGGGTGTGAAACGATCGTAGGTTGTACAGGTGGAGCGGCTTGCGCAGCCGGAGCCGCCGACGAGCCACCTGCCATCGCACCCATCAACTTATTGACCATCCCCCTAGCCACACTGAGCGGGATCACCTGAATGAGAGTACTGTCAATAACATCCTCAACAACCATGCGAAAGGAGATCCTCACAAGTGGTTCCTTGGCATTCAGAAAGTCCTGTATGATATCTTCAGTCATCGACAAATCATTAAGTACGAGGCTTGGCGGAGTAATATCCACCATTGCATTAAACATGGTTGACATCGAGGTGGCCGCTGATCCCATCATCTGATTCATAGCTTCGGAAATTCCGCTGATCTGAAGTTCTGAGAGTTCAGGGGATGGATTTTTTCCGTCTCCCCCCATCATTAAATCGACAATGACTGAGCCATCCCGCTGGGAAAGAATCAAGAGGTTCGAGCCCTCAATCCCTGCCTTGTATTTGACATCACAAATCACAGAAGGGATAGGATAATCATTGCGAATTTGTTCTGAGGTCGTTACATCAACCTTTGGCGTGGTGATATCCACTTTTTTGCCCAAAAGCTGGGATAATGTCGTTGCTGCAGTACCCATCGAAATATTGGCAATCTCTCCGAGGGTATCTTGTTCCATCTCATTCAGAAAGTCTTTCTCCAGCGTGGTCTCGGGTTCTGGTTCCAGTGTCCCCCGGAGCAACGCATCAATCTCCTCTTGGGAGAGCATGCCGCTACCCATCCTGTTCCCCTCCTTCCTGTACTATTTCCGTAATCTGCACGGCAAGGTGTTCCGCGTTTAATCCAGGGATAGACTTAAATTTCATGAATTCCCCCACATAAATCGGCAGCGAATCGTTCACAGATTGATTCAGCGGGATGACATCTCCCGCAGCAAGGTCCAAGAGATCTCGGACAAGAATTTCTGAGTGGCCTAAAAAAGCAACCATTTCTACTTTTGCCCATTCGATCTTTTGCCGAATGGCTTCGACTTGCTCTGGAGAAGTCTCTTTGGCTTGTGTGGAAAAAAGGAAGAACGTGCTTAGTTTATCCAAGATCGGCTCAAGCACAAGGTAAGGCATGCAAATGTTAATCATCCCCACCGCTTCCCCAATCCTCACTTCGAGTGTTACCAGCACGATCATCTCATTAGGTGCCACGATTTGCGTAAACTGAGGATTGGTTTCCATCGCCACAAACTGGGGTTGAAGCTCGTAAACCTCTGACCATGCCTCTCCAGTAAGGTCAATGATTTGGGTCAGACGATGTTCCACGATCGTTCGTTCAATCTCTGTCAAATCCCGGTTCTTTTCTACAACTAGCCCTTGCCCTCCCAAAAGCCGATCCACAATGGTGAACGCCAGCGTGGGGCTAACCTCCATCAAGACCGTCCCCTCTAAGGGATGCAAGGAGTAAAGCCCTAAGACAGTGGGATTGGGAAGAGAACGAATAAATTCATCATACGTAATTTGCTCAATTGAAAGGACTTTACTGTCAATCACTGAGTGTAAGTGCCCAGAAAAATACGTAGTCAGTCCACGACAATAATTTTCGTGAATATTTTGGAGGGAGTGAATCTGATCCTTGGAAAACTTATTGGGGCGTTTAAAATCATACACTCGAATCCGCTTCTGAACCTTTGTGGTCTTCATTTCCTCCGCATCGACTTGCCCGTCGGACAGCGCACTCAGCAAAGCATCAATTTCTGCTTGGGACAAGACGTCTCCCATAGAATCCCCCCTCTCATTATTGCGATGCGCGATGCGCGAAACACGAAACGCGATCTTAAATATTCGAACTTCGAGCCTCGTGCCTCGAACCTCGCCTTATTGGTAAACTAAAGCCAAAAACAGCACATCCGTGATTTTGTTATCTGCTACTTCATTGAGTTTTTTAATTAACTCTTGTCTCAATTTTTCGCGTGCAGCAGGCGTCTGCACATCCGCAAGAGATTTGTTGGCTAAGACCGTGTTGACCCGGTCTTTCAAAAACGCATCCTCCGTTTTCAACTGAGCTTCTGCCTTGGCGTCCGTCACTTCAACGGTAATCGTCGTCTTTAAAAAAGCTCCACCTTGCAAATTCACAGTGAACTCACCGATAGGCAAAAGGGGTCCGGCTACTTTCGGCGCACTTGCAGCCACAGTTGCTGAACTCGCAGTGGGTGTTTTAAATATAAACTTTTGTGCCCCCAGTGTGCCACCTACGCCCACGCCCACGCCCAAGAGCACTGTGAGTATGGTCGTCATGAGTTTTTTTCGATTCATAGATCTGGTTGCTCCTCCACTTTGCAAATCTGGCGACAGCGCCGACGAAACTCAGCAATCCTCTCAATGAGAACCTCGATGGACTCGGAGACCACGTATTTGTTACCACCCGTTAAGGTAATGACTGTATCCGGGGTTTCCTCCATAATTTCTATCAGGTCGGAATTGATGGCGAATTCAGTGCCCTTTAAACGTGTTACATAAATCATGAAATCCCCCCTCTGACTTACGCGTCTTATGGTTTAAATTGAATTTTCCTGCCGCCAGTAGAGAATCTGACCCGTCTCATCCAATAACTTTTGCTCCTTCAGCAACTCTGCCCATTCAAAGGCCTTAGCTTGCTTCTCCTTTAAACGCCGAAATTTTTCAACATCACGATGGGCTTCTAATAATAGCCGACGCGCATTTTCCCTGACCAATTCTTGCTCTCTTTGCTCACCCTCACATTGGCGCAATCGCCGAAGCTGCTCTGAGGCAAAGATTTGCCAAATTCCTAGTTCCTCAGGCCGGTGTCGCCCCGCATCCCGTTGCCCTTCTTCCGCTTGATGAAAACGTTCTTTTTGAAGCACGCTTGCTCGAACACACTCTTGCCAACGCTTCTCCTCTTGAGCAAACTCTCGCTGAGCCGCTTCTAGGGCCTGTTCCGCAAGCCTAAAATTTGTTTCCAAGCGAAACTTAAATCGCGCCAAACGTTTCAACTCCTGTATGCCCAGAAATTTTAAAAGATTTCCTGCATCTGGTGCAGCATCTCATTAAATCCAGCGTGTTCGTCCACCCCTTGCCGGGTAAACGCCTGAATACGGTCCATATGTGCAATGGCCGCATCTATTTTAGGATTACTGCCCGGCGTATAGGCCCCAATATCGATCAAGTCTTTAGCATCACGGTAAATCGCTAAATGCTCTCGCACTTGCCCAGCCAAGCCCTTGTGCTCCGGACTAATGACATCATTCATGACCCGACTGACCGATTGCAAAATATCAATAGCCGGAAAATTATTTTGCATAGCCAGCTCCCGAGTCAAGACGATGTGTCCATCAAGAATTCCTCGAACCGCATCCGCAATGGGCTCATTATGATCGTCCCCGTCCACCAATACAGTGTATATCCCAGTAATACTCCCAGTCTCCGCCATGCCTGAGCGCTCTAAAAGCTTGGGCAAGAGGGCAAAAACGGAGGGTGGATATCCTCGAGTCGCCGGCGGTTCACCAACCGTCAATCCTACTTCACGCTGAGCCATGGCAAAGCGTGTCACCGAGTCCATCATGAGGAGTATATTTTTACCCTGATCACGAAAATACTCGGCAATGGCGGTGGCCGTAAAAGCTGCCTTCAAGCGAACAAGTGCGGGTTGATCTGAGGTTGCGACAATGATAACTGAACGGGCTAGCCCCTCAGGCCCTAAGTCCTTTTCAATAAAATCACGTAATTCTCGACCCCGTTCCCCCACTAAGGCAATGACATTAACTTCCGCAACGGTATTGCGAGCCATCATGCCCAGCAACGTGCTTTTGCCGACTCCCGAGCCCGCAAAGATCCCCATCCGTTGACCGCGACCTATCGTCAGAATCCCATCGATGGTTCTCACGCCAACACTGAGTGCATCCCGAATTCGAGGGCGTAATAAGGCATTAGGAGGTTTGTTTTGCAGAGGGTAGACAGTTTCTGTCAGAAGTGGGCGACTGTCCATGGGGTTCCCTAGTCCATCAAGGATTCGCCCAAGTAATCCCGGACCCACAGGCACGGTCAGCTTTTGGCGTTGAGGAATCACGCGGTCTCCTGGAGCAATCCCTTCCAGTTCTCCCAGCGGCATGAGAAGGGTCGTTGAATCTCGAAAACCGACCACTTCAGCCGGGAGTTCATTTCCACCGCGTGTCATAATATGACAGTATTCTCCCACACTCGCCCTCGGACCGTCTGCTTCAACCATCAAACCAACGATCTTGGAGACCCGGCCCTGAGCGGAAATAGGATTAATCTGTTCCACTGTCGGAATTAATTGATTCCAAGCCGCCATGTTCGAGCTCCTCTCGTAAAGTGAGTTCTAATTTTTCTAACTGAGCTTCGAGCCGAGCATCAAAAATCCCTTCTCGACACTCTAGGAAACAATCTCCAACATTGAGTGACTCATCGATCATCCAAGGACAAGGTGGCTGTGTTCCTGCTGGAAGTTTTTCCAACCAAAGAGCATCGTCCGCGGAGACGTGAAGCCTCCAGTCCGAGCGTTCTTGGGGCAAAAGTGCTAAGGTTTGAATAATTCCCACCAAGCGCTGAGGTTCAATGGCCAAGCTTGCACGCACTAAGCGTTCGGCAATTTTTATGGCTAGATGAAGTAAATCCTCATCGACTTTCGCATATTCCTCTTGAACCGCCCGCTGAGCCAACTGAAAAAGTTGCTGAGCACTTTCGGTTATCCGTCTTCCCTCTGCTTCTCCAACCTCATACCCTGCTTGATATCCTTCTGCCTGTGCAGCGGGATAGACTTCCGCCAGCGTAGTTTCTCTAACTTCCTGACGCAAACGGTCTAGGTCTGTCTGAGCCTGAGCAAGGATTTCTTGGGCACGAGCTTCTGCCTCAGCGAGGATCAGCTCAGCTTTCCGCTCCGCCGCTCCTTCAAGCTCAGAAGTGTCCAGCCAAGAAGGGTGTGCCGAATTTTGAGGTTCCTCCTCTTTCTCGACCGTAAGGACGGTTAAACAGGGGCCCAACTCTTGAAATCCCTCATTCCATTCTACCATCCGGGGGGTGGATATCTCCACATCGTAGTTCTTGACGACCCGACCCTTAGTAAATGATTTCATCGCTACCCCCCCTAGAAATGACCACCGCGCCACTTTCTTCAAGTTTCCTGATCACCTTAACAATGCGCTGTTGGGCCTCTTCCACATCACGCAACCGAACGGGACCCATAAACTCCATATCGTCTTTGAGCATCTGAGCAGCCCTTGACGACATATTGGCCTGAATTTTCTGTGCAACTTCGGGATTGGAGCCCTTCAGGGCCAGTCCCAAATCCTTGGTGTCGACTTCGCGCAAGACCAATTGAATTCCACGGTCGTCCAGCATGACAATGTCCTCAAAGACAAACATCTGACGCTTGATCTGTTCAGCCAACTCAGGATCATCCATCTCTAAAGAATCCATAACCACTTTAAGTGTCCCTGGATCCGTCCGGTTGAGAACATCAACAATGCTTTGTATCCCACCTGAAGTCGTATAATCTGTCGGAGCCAAACTTGAAATTTTGCGTTCCAAGACTTTCTCGATCTCTTTGAGCACTTCCGGGCTCGTTCGCCCCATCGTCGCTATGCGTTTGGCCACATCCGCCCGTCGTTCTGAGGGAAGACTAGCGAGCAAAGTCGCTGCTTTATCCGCGGCAAGATGGGTCATGATAAGGGCAATCGTCTGAGGGTGTTCCCCTTGGATAAAGGAAAAGAGCTGTTTGGGATCCGTTCTGCGCACAAGGTCAAACGGCCGCATTTTCAACGAAGTCGACAAGCGACTGATGATCTCAAAAGCCCGAGTTTCTCCAAGAGCCCTTTCTAAGACTTCCCGGGCATACTCAATTCCGCCCTGAGAAATATAGTCATTAGCGATACACATCTGGTGAAATTCTTCTACGACATAATCCCGTTGTTCCGTCGAAACTTTGCCGACGTTGGCCATCTCTAACGTCAACTGTTCGATTTCGGCATCTCCCAGGTGCTTAACCACTTGAGCGGAATTCTCTGAACCCAAGGCAATCATAAGAATCGCAGCTTTTTGAATTCCATTTAAAGTCTTCTCCATCTAACTCTCCTCCGATAGCCAAGTTTTCATCAGACGAGCGACTTCATCTGGATTATTGCGCGAATAAGTATCGACGGCTTCTTTGGTCTTTTGTTTCTGAAGTTGTTCGACTGTTTTCGTATTTTTTTGAGCCAGTTGAAATTTTGCCTCTTCTTCAGCCAACTGTTGCGCCATGAGAAGTTCGGCAGAAGCGAGGGTTACGGGCTGGGAACCGTTTAAGCCCAACATCTTTTCCGCACGTCCTT
>JAJYAS010000150.1 GCA_021779415.1 Bacillota bacterium | reverse complement strand
TGTGTCATAGCGCCTAAAACCTCTTTTTGCAGGGTTAGATCACGTTTCCAATCCACCCAACCAACGATTCCACACATGTAAATTCCTCCTTGGTAAATACAAATCATTATCAAATGAAGATACTAACAATCTATGCTTTAACAACTAAAAGGGTTAATGTTGACGTATTGACGTACATTATTTCCCATGAGTTTTGAAGTGCCCGGAAGGAATTAGGAGTGCTCATGAAGAAAATCCATAATCATGCCTTAATTAGGGAGGGATTATGATCGATACTATTCAATATGACCCTGAACAGATATTAAATGGATTTACAGAAGAGAGTTTGAAAGAACTAGCGAAACGACTAAAACGAAAAATAAACCCTCCAAAGAACGATATCATTCCGGAAATCATATCTCCAGCGCACGGAAAAGGAGAGGACAGGGTTAAGATTTGGCAAGAAATCAATCGACACCTTAGAAAAGAATTGGAAGCCCTCCCTGAAGAAACCTTTTTAATGTATTCTGCTGGAAATGTTTCTTCAAGAGAACAATTTAAAGTTGGATACATGTTTACGTTGAGCGCTGACCCGGAAATCAAAGCACGAGGGGAGGAGTTATATTGTCAAGCTCAGGAAAACAAAGAACTAGAGAATGATGAAGCGTTAACAGTAATCGCGACAATGCCAGGGGAGATAGAAACCGAGCCAGTAAAAGAGGGGAGTCAAATTGATGAAAAACTACAAAAGCGGATAAAGACTCTAGGAAATAAGCTAAGAAAAGCCAATGTGGAAACCCTAAGAACTAAGGGACAATTAGAAAAACTTAAAAATGAGATGATAGCTATAAAAATTCAAAGGATGAGAGAAAAAGAAGAGGCTGGAAAATTCCGCAATAGAGTGACAGAGCTCGAAGGGGAACGAGCAGAAATAGAAACAGAAATAAGGGTCCTAAAACTAAAACTAGAACACGCAAAGACCTTAATCCCCTCAAAAGCAAGGGAGCAAGCACAACGTCGAGACCTTCAGAAAGGCAGGAACCCATTATCTGGAGAATTTGATCTTGCTGCATTTCAAGGACGTAAAGCCCTGATATTTGCAGAGCGTGATCATGAAATAGAAACCAGGCTCAGCTCGTTGGGTATCATACCGATTTGGGCCATGGAAATTGATTGGAATCGTCCGCGACGAAGAATGTCCACCTGTGAACTTGTCTTATATAAACAGAATGACAAAAAAATCGAGAAACTTGATGAGATTCGCGATGTTGCTCGGTACTGGAATATACCGTGCAGTGAACTCTTAAACACCCATGGGAGGATCGTCAATGATTAGGGATAGTAGGATTTGGAATTCAGTTATTATCGGGAAACCTGTCATTGAAAGTATTGATGTGGATATTAACTCTCAGTCGCTGCGTGTGCAAGTGGACATGATCTCCATTTTACCAGATAGTATGCATAAGGCTTTGGAGGGGAGACGTCAAATTACAATCTGGGGCAAGGATCTAATGTTGGCTGGATTTCCAGACGAACTCGTAACAACGTCTCATTTTCGACAGTTCGAGATCAATGAGAGCAGAAAATCAAGAGCTAGAGAATTTTTTCAAAGCAGACTTCTTTCTTTTACGGTGGAAGCAGTGAAAAAAGATACACAAAGAGTGTATTTTAATGGTAAAAATGTTGCCTTCCACGATACTCCCCCTACGTTTAATCCGTACACCTCACAATTCACGCCGATTCCCATGATTGCCAAGGACGTGCCAGCAGAGCGTGTTCAGAGGATACTTTATGAGAGATTGCCTACGATTGACTTTCTTTCGTATCAATACCCTGAAGATCCCCCTCTAATCCTCGGGTATCGGAATCATTTTTTTGGCTGTAAGTCTGGATGGTTGGGGGAACTTAGACAACACTGGCGGATATATTGCCCAGAAGGGGAAGACGTCACGTGTGTCCCAGACGAGATTCCTGAAAGTCAGATGTTGAAACGTGGCAACTTAGCGTTCTTGTTGGATGAGGATTTAAATGAGATCAGCAACCATTTGTTATACGGAGAACCTTTCCCAGCAGATGAATTCCTCCATCGTTTCAGTGCCACTACTTTAACGACCCTCCCCTCGGCCTCACGAACGCAATTGCTAAAAGTAGAACCAATCTTGACTTCCCTCCTTGTTGGACAAGAAATGATACATCTTCACAGAGAACAAGTAGCTGAAGAGAAAACCTTTAACGAGCGGGTTTTTGAGGTTGCCCAGGAAGTTGTGGATAACGGTGAGCAAACGTTTATCAATGATTTGAATCAGGTGGCCTTGTCCAATCAGCTTGTGTACGATATGGAAGATCTCGTGAATTTTCATATTGCGATTAAAACGGGCGCCTTAGTGGTCCTAGCGGGAATGTCCGGTGTAGGAAAATCTCAGCTTGTTATCAACTATGCTAGAGCTTTAGGCCTTTCTGGTGTGGATGAAGCGGGTGAGGAACGTAAACAGTTCTTATTTATCCCGGTTCGTCCACCCTGGAATGACGATGCGGACTTGATTGGTTTTTACGATGCGGTACACAAGATCTATCGCCCAGCGGAAACAGGGCTTGTGGATTTATTGATCGAAGCCTCAAAAGAGGATAACAAAGACAAACTCTATCTAATTTGCTTTGATGAGATGAATCTCGCTCGTGTAGAGCATTACTTTAGTCAGTTCTTGAGCATTTTGGAACTTTCGGAAGATCGCTACTTAACCTTATACAGCGAAAAACTCGCGCCAGAAGTCTATAACCGGCACGAGTATTCCCCACGAGTTCCTATCGGAAACAATGTGTATTTTGTTGGAACAGTAAACATTGATGAATCGTCGTTTCAATTTAGTGATAAGGTCCTAGACCGTGCAAATGTAATAAACCTTAAAATATATGAGTCTTTACGCGCCTGGAAGTCCGTATTCGAAGAAAAGGCAGCAGAGAAGCCTTCTGACGAAGGGGCTCAACTCTCGCCCGTACCTGGTAAAGTGTTTGCTTCATGGTGTAATAATTCACCCACTGAGATTGGGTTGACCGACGATGAAATCAATTTCTTAGATGAATTGAACTTAGCCTTGCGTAAAATTGATAAGGACCGGGTGGTGGGATACCGAATTATTCGCCAAATTGGTTCGTATCTAAAGAACATTCCTTGCAACGTGGAAGGGCAAGGATTCCTTGATCGAGGAAAGGCCTTTGATTTACAGCTTGTGCAACGGATTATGACAAAGTTGAAAGGCCCGGAATGCGACTTGGAACAGCTCTTTGGTAAATACACGGATCGAGAGCAGGCAATCAGTCCAATTCTTAAGCTATTTGAAAAGTATCCTACAGTTTCAACGTTCAGCAATTCGCGGGATGTCTGCCATAAAAAAGCAAAGGAACTTTTAGATCATGGCTATGCATCTTAAAGACGATGGGAGCACAATCTTATTTTTCATTGGTCGACAGGAAATCCTTCGTTCAGTCTCAGAGAACAGTGTCATCGAAGTTTTTGAACGTGAAAACTTGTGCGTTTCGTTTGCTTCGAACCGAGTGGATGCCTACCTCTATATTGATGGACTAGATGGCTATGATTCTTTGAAACTGCACCTTGACGAGGAAGGAATTCCGTGTTTGACGCCTGGGACGCAGCGCTTTCCGCTCTATAGTGATGCCAATGAGGATTACCCGTTGATTCCCGGAGACTATCTGATCTTCGTGAAAGTTAAAGGAGACGTATTTAATTCATTAGAAGCGACACTCCGGGTTAGACCCAACAATATTACGGAAGACGAACTTAACGTGATGCGGAACGAGCTAAACGAATTGGTTCAGGGACTTGCTTATGAGCCATCACGAATGAATTACGGGCTAAAATTATACGGGGAAAGCGGGCTGCTCCCCCCCTTAGTGTTGGCAGAGTTTGTGATTTTGAATCACATAGTTAAAGAGCTCGGACCAACCCTCGAAGATCTGACTTGCCGTCCAGCTCAAGTTCTGGAGCGCCACTATCGAGAAGTGAAGGCCAACGTGAAAAGCAAACAGGATGCCAAGTCCTACCGCTGGCTGTTATCGGTTCCAGGGCAACGGGCCAACTCGGCCGCTAAGAGCATAGTGCAGCCGGAAGTTGTCCTTGGTATTATTGATCAGCTCACGTTTGATACGCCTGAAAATAGGATGGTGCTGGGTTTCCTTCATTATATTTCTTCACAATTGGAGTTCGTTTTGAAAGCTATAAGAGGCACGATTACAGAAGAGCAGAGGGCGATTGAATCAAGAACTCCCTATGTATTTTTGCAAAAATCTACTAGCAACGAAGTTCGGGCTTTAAAGGCGAAAATTGTTGGTCTAGAAGCCATGGAACGGAAAATGCAAAAAGGGATTTTCTCTGTACGTAAATGTATGGCTTATCCGATATTTAAAGGACTTAAACCGGTGGGCTCCTCGAATCATTATTCGCTTAAGATCGAACGAGATTGGCGGTACAAGAAAGTATTTGTATGGTGGAAGCAGCTGAGGGCTCAGGATTTCCGAATTCCCTTATGCCATAACTTTAAGGTGCAATGGAAACGGACCGATGTTTTATACGAATATTGGTGTTATATCAAAACAATCCTCGCTCTAGAACAGGTGGGGTATACTCCTGTTTCCGGCTGGATATACGATGAGTCTTACCAGCCCAATATGGAATTCGTTTTTCCAGTCCTTCAAGACGATACCTCAGTGAAAATGGTGAAAGGTTCGACCCGTCTTTCCGTGTTATTCAACGAAAAAATGCCCCGCTCAAAGCTCGGCGCAATCAATAGAAATCGCATTCTTTATATGGAAGGAACGAATTATAAGCCGGATATACGAATTGATGTCTTTGCTAACGACGGTTATACCGGTTCCATTATTGTCGATGCCAAATACCGTAAACGGTTAAACATCTGGAACAACGATAGAGTGGAAGAGGAGAACCGTCCCAAAAACATGAATACGTTACAAAACTATGCCAATTCTCTGAAGTACATCGGGGATCCCACAGGGGCGTCCAAGTCCTTCAGAGTCATTGCTCTTCATCCAAGTCAAGGGCCAGTGGTCGAAGACATCGAGGATACTAATGTAAGTCTGATTCAGCTCCGCCCGAAAGAGCGGTTATCACATTACTCGGAATATTTAAAGGGGTTAGTTGAGGGGATTAATTGAGGGAAGTAACCACATTTTTTCCTAATACAATCTTTATTCTTCCCATATTGCTTGCAGGTGTAGTCTGCCTTTTTTAATCGGTCAAAGTAGTTTGTAACCTGCATAAATGATTCTAGCGAAGTTATTGCTTCACGTTTGCAGCATCTTGGTCCACCATATTTACTGATTTCAAGCAAGGCATATCCGGTTACCCTGTTGGCGGCTCCACGTTCATTCCCGGACATGGGAGTTGCGCCTTCGATTATAGAGGCTGCAATACCGGTTCCCACTCCAGCCCCGCAAGTGCCATAAAGTCCACAACTGCCGCCTTTTATGTCTTTACCACGTTTAATAGCTTCCTTGATTTTCGAAATATCCTTTTGCCCATTTAGGTTCTGCCAGGCTGTAACCAAAACTGCAGGAACGATGCTGTGGTATTCTGGTCCGTGCATATTCAGCCCGGGTAATTCAAATACTTTTTGAGCAAGGACTACTGGATTCTTCTCATCATTTGCATATAGAAGTTGCTCTACTTTTCCGAGGATATCAAGACTGTGGCATAGATCGCACACATAATGACCTTTAGAACATCTGACATAAGCTTCAAACTGCTGACCGCAAATAGCGCAGACCTCTGTTGTCGATGAATCCTTGGAGTACAAGAGTTCCTGACCGCATATTAAGCAACCCTTGGTTTTTTGGGGTTCACTCGACATAGATTTCATTTCAAAATTCACCTGATTCATTTAAAGGCCTCCATTTTAATCGTGTACGAGATGATGGCATACAGTAATCTTAAGACTGCAGAAATTTGGAATAACCACCTGCTATACTTCTTACATTGGTATATCCTTTCTGGTAAAGGAACATCACCCCGTAAATGGATTGAATACCACCATTGCAATAAATGATTACTTCTGCTTTTTTATTGGGGAGTAGCTTGCTATATTGTTTTGGTAGATCCTTTAATAGGCAATTTATTGAATCTGGTAGGCCATCTTTTATAAAAGCCTCTGAGTTTCTTAAGTCCAGAAGGTAGAAATCGTCAGGGCTTTTTTGAGTTTGGAGCTTAGACTTGAATTCATCGACTCTGACCAAATTGAAATTGCCTGGAATGCTCTCAATAAATAGGTCTTCTGATGCTTTATAATCAGGGAGGCCTAGGAGCGGATTGTGGTTTGTAACTCTATCTTTGACAATAAACGTGGAGAAATCCATCGTTAGATTCTTTTGAAGGATGATATCATGCCCTAGACAAAGTCCCATTAAAATAGTCAATTCGACCCCGGCGGAATTTAGAACATTTGCTTGCCCTAAGGGGTTACAGGAGACTGTATCGTTAATCTTGTCTGGATCAATTTGAGATTCCTTCAGACCATCAACAGTGCATGAAACCATCGCAAGTTTGAAGTTTTCTTTCTCAAGATATTTTCTCAAAGCTACTGCTTCTTTTTCCAAGCCATAACAGTAGGCAACCCCGATATGCTTATAGCCACTAAGCTTTGAATATTCTATAATCTCTTCAATACGTGTTAGGGTACCGGCTCTGCCATTATCAATTAAGCTTGAGGCTGTTTTTGTGTAATGTTGATTTTCCTGTGATGAATATCTTTCGACATAGTCATTGCTTCTATCAGAACAGGGAGATGATTTTCTACACCCTTTGAGAGTACATTTCGTGCAATCCATAGTTACCTCCTAGAATAGAACAGTTGCGCAAGAATCAGTGCTACAGATCGGCAGGAACCGAACTAGGGGATATCCTCTAGCGTTATAAACATTATACCCCTATGGGGTATAATGTCAAGAACACCTTTATCTCCGCACTTTTATTGATTAAGTTGCCCAAATACGACATATTTATGTTTCGATGGAATCCACAAAAGACCAGAGATCGGAGATGTTGGTCTTTTTAAAGTGCTTGCAGAACAGATGATAAAGTCGCCCAGTAGAGGAGAGATGTGTGTCAACAATAAGCAGACGTAGTTAAAAATATATTGTAAGTATGATAAGTATGATGTATCATACTTATAGGTGGTGGTAAGAATGATGAAGCACGGTAAATTTTATGGTTCGACAGTTATGGGAGAACGTGGACAAGTTGTTATTCCTGTTGAAGCCAGAGAGGAGATCGGTATCGAACCCGGTGAGAAACTTGTTGTTCTTGGGAATAAAAGAAGAGGTGTCGTTATCTTATTTAAATCCGATGTTATGACGAGATTTGCCGACATGATGTTTCGAAAAGCTAGATTCTTTGAGGAGATGTTTAGTTCTCCCTTTGAGGATTCAGAACAGGATAAAACAAAAGGGTAATAGGTCTCAGCATCTGAGCAGGGAGGAAATCATGCCAATCATCATTATGTTTTTTAAAGA
>JAJYAS010000149.1 GCA_021779415.1 Bacillota bacterium | reverse complement strand
TATCTTTACATTTCTTTCTGTTGGCCTATCCAGTCGCTTTAAGGACCTTGCTGCAGTGGGTTGGAAGCCGTTTGCAGCTTTTACTGCCGGAGTCTTAATAAATCTTCCCCTAGGCTATTTGTTATCCGTTGTAATTATGGGAGACTATTGGATGACGATCAAGTAGGTATTTCTAGCCAAAAGGTGTAAATAGGCCTACTTTTACTATTTAAAGATAAGGAGAATTGAGTATGCATCCGAATAATGAGACTTGTGTACAAAGAGCACGATTTTTTTTCTATTTTTTTGAGAAGACGGATTGGAAACCAGGAGAAAAACCTCCGTTGGCAGATATCGTGAAGGTTAAAAAGGTAGAACCTGAAGCGGTTCGTAATTTGAATAAATTCTTGACTTTAAGATTAGATAGGATAGCGACTATGATGGATTTGCTCATGAAAGCCCACGATGACTGGGCTATCACGGGCAGAAGAGATTTTATTCTCATGGAAACGGAAACCTATGATTTTAATGATGCTATAAATAGTTTGAAGAAACAGGGATTTGATGAGAGCGAATTTATACTAAAAGTTGAATATACCCGTAAATGGGGAGTTTTGTAAAATTTAAATTGATCTCTCTGCATAATTTGTGCAGAGAGATTTTTTATTGTCAATTTTAAGGGAATGAGACATTTTGTCTTGACAATTTGTCAAAAATGACAAATTGTCAAGGCTTTTTTATGGTATGAAAACCCTACTTAACGAGTTAACCGTTATAATTAAGCTTGTTTTCACAAGAACAAGTAACTGGCATAGTTTTTGCTTATATGATTATAAGGGATCAATACTAAGAAAAATGTTAGAAGGGAGATTCACTTCGGAGGTGTAATTTTTTGATTTGAGCAGTTAAGAGAATGCGGTTTCTAAGAGATGAATTCAGTACTTTGAATTTAGGAGGTTGTCATTATGGCACAAGTTGAAATGAAAAAGCCAACTTCTCCATCTGGAGGATGGTCAGATCTCTTGAAAAAAGAGGATTATTGGGCTGTTTGGCTAGGACTCGGAATTGTACTTATCGCTATACTTTTCTGGGCCATGGGTAATAGCTTTATGAAATCCATAGCGATTTCAGTCCCTACTTATAGTGATTTTGGGAAAGTATCGGGTTATCTCAGCAATAATGTAGGCAATATTATTCTTCTCTTTCTAAGTTTTTTGGTATTATTTACAATTGCTATTAAGCTATTAGGGAATAATGTTAAGAAGTTTGTGATCGGTTTTATTGCTCTCTTTGCCCTAAGTGTTATTGTTACGGTTTTGGGATCATGGACCTTAGCGATAAAGTACAATTTGGAAGCTCCGCTTCTTGCCCTTGCAGTTGGACTAATTATCGGAAACTTTCTTCCTATTCCAAAATGGTTAGACGCAGCGCTAAGAACAGAGTTCTATGTTAAGACTGGTATTGTATTGCTGGGCGCTACTCTACCGTTTACGCTAATCCTTCAATCTGGACCAGTAGCCTTTTTGCAAGCAACGGTTATTGCCACGACAACCTTTTTAACCATTTACTGGGCGGGCACACGAATCTTTAAGTTAGATAAACGTTTTGCCACCTGTCTCGCTGCTGGTGGTTCAATTTGCGGTGTGTCAGCTTCAATCGCGATCGGTGGTTCTGTCAAAGCAGAAAAACAACATGTCTCCGTAGCCATTTCTCTCGTCGTGGTTTGGGCCATCGTGATGATTTTTGCTTTGCCTATCGTTATTAAGACGTTTGGCATTCCAACCGGTCCAGCCGGTGCTTGGATTGGAACATCGGAATTTGCAGATGCAGCAGGGATGGCAGCAGCTGCAGCACTTGGGGAGCAATCGATTAAAACGTTTACCCTCATGAAAGTCGTAGGCCGTGATATGTTCGTTGGGGTTTGGTGCTTCATTATGGCTATGATTTCTGTTACGAAATGGGAAAAGAGAGATGATGGATCGAAACCTAGTGCTGGCGAAATCTGGACCCGTTTTCCGAAATTCGTTATTGGGTTCTTTGTCGCTTCTATTATCGTAACGGTTCTTGTTGCTGGTGTCGGTACTACTGCGGCTACTAGTGTTAATAATCTTGTAATTGGCCCTATTAAATCGTTGAGAACCTGGGCCTTTGTCTTTACCTTCCTTTCGATTGGTATGACAACGCGATTCAAAGAATTAACATCTGTTGGGTGGAGACCTTTCGCGGCATTTACCACCGGAGTACTGGTCAATGTTCCTCTTGGATATCTGTTATCTGTAGTTGTCTTGGGAAACTATTGGGGCATGGTTAAATAACTTAAGAAATAAAGAAGTTTTAGTGTGTTAAAAGGGTGTTGACCTAGCAAGGTCTACATCCTTTTTTAATAAGAAATGTTTTTGGAGAACACAAATTAGTTGCCTCGTGCTACACTAGAAGTAAAAACATGTAATGTGACAGTATGAAGGTGAAAGACAGTGGAGGGGGCGAAATGTTGACAAAAAGCTCGATTCCTTGGTGGATGCGCATTAAATTTCAATTTTTAGTGTTCGGAGTAGTTATGTCCATTCTTCCGCTTTTTCTCCTTGGGTATTTAGGTTTTACTTCTGTACGACAAAATCTTGAGAAAAAAATTTATGAACATAACTTTGATCAGGTAACAGTTTTGGCTCACGAAATGCGAAATTTCTTCACTTATGTTGGGGATAGTATAACCCTTACTACGGCAACGAGTACCAGCGCTCTTGTCGGGAAAGATGAGATATCACGCCAGATTATTTTAGAAACACTTTTGCAAAAGGAGTCATTTATTGAAGAAATTATTGTTAGTGATGTTGATTTTAAAGTTATCGGTCAAATTGCTCGCCAAGAAGACAAGATTCCTAATTTGGCTGCAGGAAAAATTAAAAACCCTATATCTCCGCAAAAGACTTCGGCGATGAGTGAAGTCTTCTTCACAAATGACGGACGCCCTGAAATCTATTTAACCGTCGCCATTCAAGAGCCCGTGAATAATACTCGAATCGGTCAGTTGCAAGCTAAGATTGACTTAACAGGAATTATCAAAGGCTTTATTAATAAGCAGTTAGATAAAGGAGAGTATATATTTATAGTTGACCAAGCGGGAAATTTAATTGGACATAATGATTTTAGTCGAGTTTTACAAAATGAGGAGATTCGCGAAAATCCTGAAGTTCAAAGTTTTCTTGAGGGGAAGGAGTTTTCCGCTGAAAGTGAGTATAAAAATCAAGACCGGGTGAACGTTATTGGGGCGTATGCTTCTGTGGGCATCCCGAATTGGGCAGTAGTTATTGAACAGCCTGCCAGTGAAGCAAATAAGCCAATTTATGAATTTGCTTTCCGGCTTATAATACTTGCCATCTTAATCATGGTTTTGGTCATGGTTTTAAGTATAGCCTTTGGTCTAAAAGTAGTTCAACCAATTGAAAATCTTGAAGGTCAGGTCAGACGAATCATTTCAACTGGAGACTTGGAATCTCATATTTCAATTGAGAGTTGGGATGAAATCGGAAGGTTAGTCCAATCCTTTAATCAGTTGTTAAATTCACTTGACCAAAAGAATGAAAAGATAAAAGATGAAAAGGAGTTGCTGACTACCGTTGTTGACGGAATTGGAGCGGGAATGGTTCTTTTAAACCCTGATAAGAAGATTATTTGGTGGAATACTAAGTTTGCCGAATGGTTTGGAAATCAGTTGGAAAATCTCTCGAGTGATCAGGTTGTTATGGGAGAAGGAATGGAAGGGTTCTGCCTAGAAAATGGGCGAAATATTTCTGTTTATATGAACGAAGAACGGCGACATTTTCGTCAGACATTCTATAAGTTGTCACCGGATAATCTAGAGAATGCGGCCTACCTGCTACTCCTCGAAGATGTGACCCAAGAGGTGGAAATGGAAGCTCGCATGATTGAAACGGATAAAATGGCGGCCATTGGGCTTTTAGCCTCAGGTGTAGCTCATGAAATTAACAATCCACTGGCTATCGTTGCAGCTCATAGTGAGGAATTACTTGATCGTCTCAATGAAGAAGAACCGGGTCCGGCTAAAGTAGAAATTAAGACTGGATTTAAGGTCGTCTTAGAACAAATTGCCCGATGTAAGCAGATTACGGATAGTCTACTTGGTTTTGCACGTAAGCGTATTAATGGGCGTGAGCTCATTGATCTCGGAGTAGCCACTGTACATACACTTGGACTATTAGAGCACAAAACGAAACAAAAGCATATTAGGATTGAAATTCAACTGGAGAACAGCCTCTTTGTCCTAAGTAACGAAAATGAGTGGGTGCAGGTGGTCCTTAATCTCATCACCAATGCCTTAGATGCCTCCGCTGAAGGAGGCGTGATCGAAGTCAAGGGATGGCGAGAAGACGATATCATCCATTTTGTAGTGAAAGATTATGGGGAAGGAATTCCAAAAATATATCTTAAGAAGGCTTTTGACCCCTTTTTCACAACGAAGTCAGTTGGGCAAGGAACAGGTTTGGGATTATATGTAAGTTATGGAATTGTTCATAAGATGCAAGGCAAAATGATATTAGAAAGTACGGAAGGGCAAGGAACACTTGTGAAAATAACCTTGCCTCTCCATCAGGCAGGAGATTAAAGCAGATGAAGTACTGTCGAAAAATTCTTATCTTAGATGATGAGGAAGCTTTGCGTGCGATTATCGCACAGCGTTTAAAGCGCAAAGGCTATGAAATACTGGAAGCTGGTACAGCTGAAGAGGGTTTATCCTATCTTAAAGACAACTTAGTTGATGTTGTCTTATTGGATATCAAGCTACCAGATGGGGATGGGCTTATCCTTTTACCAAAGTTCAAACAATTACAACCCGATCTTCAAGTCGTCATGTTAACTGGAAATGGTACCATCGAGTCCGCCATTGAAGCAATGAAACGGGGAGCCTATGATTACCTGACCAAGCCGTGTAACTTGTCCGAACTTGAAATCACGTTGCAGAAGGCCTCTGAGAAGCGAAAGCTATTATTAGAAAATACTGGGCTCAGGCAGGTTGTAAGTCGCCAAACTCCGGAACTGAAGATTATCGCCGAAAGCGCATCTATGAAGGCGCTCCTTGATATGACCCTTAAAGTTGCCCAAACGGATGCATCTGTTCTTATCCAAGGAGAAAGCGGAGTGGGTAAGGAGTTAATTGCCCAAGCGATCCACCTCTGGAGCTCACGGGCTAATCGGCCATGTATCCCGGTAAACGCAGGCGCAATTCCCGAAGCATTAATGGAGAGTGAGCTTTTTGGACATGAAAGGGGAGCATTCACAGGAGCCGGGACTCAAAAAATCGGGTTAGTCGAAATGGCGGATAATGGCACCCTCTTTCTAGATGAAATCGGTGAGATGCCCTTATCGATTCAAGTAAAACTTCTGCGATTTTTGGAAAGCGGGGAATTTCGGCGCGTAGGAGATACGCGACTCAGACGAGTAGATGTTCGAATTGTTGCTGCCACAAATAGAGATCTTGAGCAGGAAATAAATCAAGGAAGTTTTCGTGAAGATTTATTTTATCGGTTAAATGCTTTAACCTTAATCATACCTCCTCTGCGCGAACGACGCGAGGACATTATTCCTCTTGTTAAGTATTTTCTTGAAAGCAAGCGGAAGGAAAAGTTACTTGGTCACGATTATGAATTATTATCTGAAACAAGGGAACAATTGTTAAATTATAATTTCCCAGGTAATATAAGGGAACTATGCCATCTCATTGAACGCGGACGAATCTTGTCTAATGGAGGGACGATTGCACCTAAAGATATTTGGCCCGAAAAAGCAGAGCAACTACGAAAGTCACCTCTATCTTCAGATCCAGAAGAAGGGTTTTTTAACATATTTTGTGACAATCATCCACCCTGTTTAGAAGAGCTTGAAAAACAGTACATTTTAGTTACGATGACCAAGGTGAAGGGTAATAAGACTGAAGCAGCCAATATATTGGGAATCAGTGTTCGAAATCTATATCGTAAGTTACAGAATTATGGGGTTGGGTAAGAGAACAAGTTTTAATTTCTTGATCGAAGCAGGGATTATTTTAGTTTTACTCTTCAAAACTTTATGGAGGGCAATATGAGTGATGATAAAGTTTATAGTCTATCAAGTATTGAGTTGCTTTCAGATTTATCATCCCCTGAATTAGCGGAGCTCGCTGGTGATTTTCAATGGCAGAACTATGATTCGGGCTTCGAGATTATCAAGCAGGGTCAGGAAGAGCATTCCTTTTATATTCTGATCAAAGGAAAAGCAGATGTCGTGATCCGAAAAGAAGGACATCGTGTTTGGCGTGTCAGGTCATTGGGCCCTGGAGATACCTTTGGTGAATTCTCGTTGCTTAACGGCGAGGCCGCTGCATCAACAATTCTTTGCCAAGAAAAATGTCAGGTTTTAGAGCTGGATTCAGAAGGCTTTGCTCGTATGCTTCTGCGGTGGCCGAAACTTTACCAAACGTTTATCGGACGATTGACTCAAAATCTAAATGAGGCAAACCTCATCTTATCCGAAGCTAAATATAAGGAAATTCTACGTTCTGCTTTGCAGCTTACCCAATATAAGGATAAATTTTATGGGCTTTGGGGTGGCGCCCGTACGACTGCTGAGGTCGAACGGAAACTAGAAGAACTTGCTCAGCCTAAGGGATATCTGCTTTTAACTGGAGAACGGGGTACCGGTCGCCAGATGATGGCATGGTACGTACATCAACGCCAATCCGGTAACGAAGCCCCTTTTGTGGTTGTGGACGGACGGCGTTTCGACCAGCAGTGGAGGGACTTAATCATGGAGCCCGCCGGACAAGAGGATTCCTCGGACTTGCATCACTCCAATCTTTTCGATATTGCTGAGGGTGGAACCTTGTTCATACGGGGAATAAACCTCATCTCTCCGCGTACCCAGCTTAAACTTGCCAAAGCAATGAACTTTCAGAAAAACAAATGTTTCGTCACTGGAAGTTTGGACACGGAACCTGATGATTCGGAGAAAATTATTATTCCGGAACTCCGGAAATGTTTTGCTCATACGTATGAAATAACCCCTTTACGTAAACGAAAACGAGATATTCCGATTCTTGCTCAAGGATTCCTAGAGAAATTGGCCCAGAAAAACCAGCGAAACGTCCCCACTCTGAATCAGGAAGCGATCCAACTGTTGCTTTCTCATCATTACCAACAAGGAAATGTATCAGAATTAATTCAAGTCATTGAAAGAGCCTTTTATATTGCAGATAAGGATGTTATTGGGTTAGAACAGATCTTTTTTGGCCCCACAGCGGAACAAAATGGACATACGATTAACCTTTTAGCGTGGCCAAAGCTAGAAAATTTATTGAAGAAGGGAACGTTTATTGGGGGGCTAAGGTGGGCAACGGCAACACTGTTTATCTGCTTAGTCTTATTATTGCTTTTTACTCCTGAAATTGCAGTTTCCACAAAGATTTTTGCGTTAGTTTGGGGGTTATGGTGGCCGGCACTTGCCCTGATTTCTCCTTTCCTAGGTAGATTGTGGTGTACGATCTGCCCGT
>JAJYAS010000148.1 GCA_021779415.1 Bacillota bacterium | reverse complement strand
ACTATGGTTTGTTCTTCAAGGCAATGCCAAATATCTGGGCTTAATCGGTCTTATCCCCCTTATTACAGCTCTGTTAGGATGGTGTCCCCTTTATACGATCTTCGGCATTAATACCTGCAAGCGAAAATAATGATATAATAAAGACCGCCCCTTGAGTGGGCGGTCATTTAAATCGAGGAGGAATTTTATGCAAGGAGGCATCCACCCGACTCTTTGGCTGGCTTTCATAGCTGGGTTGCTTTCTTTTGTCTCCCCGTGTTGTCTGCCACTGTATCCCTCGTATATTTCCTATATTTCTGGAATGACGTTTGCGGGGAACGAAAAGCATGTCTTGACTCAACGGTTAAAGGCGTTGACCCACACGCTTTTCTTTGTGCTTGGATTTTCAATTGTCTTTTTAGCGCTTGGGTTATCTGCGAGCGCGCTTGGGCAGGTCTTTGTTACCCACCGAGCTCTGATACGAATGATCGGAGGCGGAATTGTCATACTTATGGGGCTGTCCCTGAGCGGATTGTTAACTCCCAAATGGCTTATGATGGAGAAAAAGTGGGAATACCACCAAACGAGAGTGGGCTATGGCGGTTCTGTTTTGGTTGGCATTAGTTTTGCCGCCGGCTGGACGCCGTGTATAGGACCCATATTGGCATCGGTTTTGGTCATGAGTGCCAACCAACCCTCCGCAGGTTTGGCTTTGATTTTGGCCTATATTGCCGGGTTTTCTATTCCGTTCTTTATTTTAGCGTTTACGCTGAGCTCAGTGCGGAAATTAGTTCCCTACGGTGCAGTGCTTTCCAAGATCAGCGGTTATTTGATGATTGGGATGGGAATATTGTTGATAACCAATCTGATGACCACAATCACCGTTGCTTTGATTCGCTTGTACGGTGGATTTACAGGCTTTTAAGAATACATGAAGATGGAGGCTAGTCATGAAAAAGGGTGTCAAATGGTCAATTCTATTAGTGAGTTTAGCGGTCGTGTTTTCAGGGGTTGTATGGGCAACCAATCGTCCTGTTCCCCCAACGAATGAACAAAAATCAAGTGAGCAAGCGATCAGTGCCAGCCCCATGACAGGTTACCGCGCACCTTCGTTTTCTCTGCCAACTTTTCCGGATAATAAACCAATTTCCTTGGCAGATTATCAAGGCAAACCACTCTTTATTAACATTTGGGCCTCGTGGTGTCCGCCCTGTCAGGCTGAAACCCCAGATTTGGTCAAAGCCTACGCTAAATACGGGGATAAAGTCCAGTTTATCGGAGTGAATTTGACGTCCCAGGACTCCCTGCCGGATGTGACCGCGTTCATAGAGAAATATGGCATTAAATACCCCATTGCCTTGGATACTAAAGGGACCGTGGCCCAACAGTATCAGGCAGTGGCCATTCCGACCTCTTTCTTCGTCAATCGTCAAGGGATTATCGTCGAACGGTCGGTAGGTGCGATTTCTCCGCAAGTTTTAGAAGCAGATTTGCAAAAGATCTCTCAATAATGGGACTCTTGAATAGTTTACAAGGTTTAATTAGCCGAATTCCCCAGTCAATCCTTTATCTCCTAATCGCTACTGTCTCAGTAAGAATTTACCTTCAGTTCCAACCTGCAAATAAGCTGAGAAGCGAGCTGATTGACCGACTATGGGGTTTTTTAACTGTTTATGTTGTCGTGACACGCTTTTCTGGAATTTTGCTTTACCCCGGGACGTTGAGGAACATGAATATCTTCACATTTTTGGCCCAACCGCCACAAAACGGATGGGTCCTTGGCTTGATTGTGGCTTTAGCCTATGTGTTTTGGTCGTTGAGCAAAGCGCATTTGCTTCAGGCACAGACTTTTTATGTGTCCGCGGTGGCTTTATTATGGGCAGGCCTGGGGGTTTTCGTCTACCGGTTCTTTCTTGATGGGGCGCCCTATCGGGCTCAGGATCTTCTGCGTTTAACGTTGGCAATTGTGCTGCTGGCCTTGACCGGAGCCCGACGATTACAGTTCTTTTGGAGTCGTCATCCGGCACGTCTATGGTTAGCCATAGGCGTAGGTATGTTGGCGACTTCGGCTCTTGTACCGGTATTGGACAAATGGTGGATCTTGGGGTGGGAACAATGGATTGATGCCATTATCATCTTTGGGGCAGTTCTGAGCGAAGGAATTGAGGATGCAGTTCGCCAATAGACTGAAACTTATTCTAGTCCAAAACTGTTTAAGGTTATGGTCCCCAAATTTTTATACTTAGTATTATTGTTCAACGTTTTACGCAGGGATAACCGGGCTTTGTGTAATCGCCATTTTACTAACTCCACAGAGCACCCTAAAATTTCGGAGACTTCCTTTGATGTGCAACCATTGATTTCTCTCAAGACAAATACTTCTTTCTGTTGATCAGGTAATTCTGCAATTGAACTGAATAGTATATTCCTAGTTGCATTTTTTTGGCAGGCCCCGTCCGGTTCTGTTGAGGTATCGACCTTTAAAAACTCGGAGTTTGTTTTCTCTGTAGCCATCTCTTTTCGAACACAGCTCTTTCTTTGATGGTCAATTGTAACATTAACAGCTATTCTATAAAGCCAGGTAGAGAATTTTGACTTGCCATTAAACGAGTGTTTTGATTGAAATGCTTTTAGAAAAGTCTCCTGCGTTAAATCTTGGGAGAGATGGTAATCCCCTGTCATTCCAAAAATTAAGTTGATTATTTTTTCTTCATTTTGGGAAATTATTTCTTCAAAAGAAAGATCCTCTTCAACCGAATCTGCAGTATAAAGATTTTCCTTGATTTTCACATTGTTCACTCCCTATATAAATTTAGTTCCTCGGAGATAAATCAAATTTAGGATACCCAAAGATAGCTTTCATTTCGCAAAAAAGCCTGGTACGCCCAGGCTTTTTTTATTGCTCAAAATTCAGTAAATCCTTACTTTTCTTTTGTTGCTAATTCATTCAATACTTGGATTAAATCCTCGTTTAATTTTCCAAGAATTTGTTTGTCCATAGGGCTTATCTTAGAACCCGCTATCGTTGGATCAAGGGATTCTTCAATCTTTTGATAAAGATCGGCGTATTTTCGTTTTACGTCATCCTCAAAGGGTTTCCAAGCATCTTCTAATTGAGGCCCAGTTACCTTAACTTTCGCTTCATCCCCGGCGTCGATGGCCGTTTTTAATTCTGCAGTAATACTAAGCATCTTTGTAACGCCCGTTTTAATAGTTGAGGTCGTTTGCGTAGACGTCCCTTGTTTTGATGTATCTTGGGATGTTGTTTGATCCGTCTTTGTCGCCCCACATCCGGCGATAAGCACTAAACTGATTACAAGAGTTGATGCAAGAATTATACGAGATAATTTCATCGAACTAGCCTCCTAAATATTAACTTTAATCTTTTTAACGCATTTCATTTCATACGATTCGTTTGGCACTTATCCGTTTCCAAAGAATGACGGAAAGCGCACTTAGCACTAAAATAATCTGGGGAAGAGCGCTCTGCCATGACGGATATAGAGCTAGGAAGCCGATATTGGGAATATTCGAAGCAGTTGTGGAGGGTAATGTACCCGCCAATTGCAAACCATGAATCCCCATTCCGGTAAACTTAATACATAAGTAAAAGACGATCACACTAGAAGCCATGAAAAACGGACGGATTGGGAGTTTCAATCCTAAGCGAATCATTAAATATGCCAGCGCGCCAAGTAAGCCAAATCCGACGATTAAACCAAGCACAAGCGCTTGCATACTAATTTGATTGACCATCCCTATAAAAAACAAGACTGTTTCTGTTCCTTCCCTGAAGACAGCTAGAAAAGAAAGAACCCCCAAAGAAACCATCCGACCTGTATCCAAGGCAGATTCACTTTTACTGCGAATATACTTTTGCCAATCAGCAACATTGGATTGGCTATGCAACCAATAACTCATGTATAAGAGCATAACAGCTGCAAATATACCTGTCCATCCATTGATCAGGGCATTGTTATTACCGAATGCGCCAGAAGAAAAGACATACTTTACGATGATCGCGACAATAATGCTGAGAAGCAGCCCCCCTGAAACCCCTAGCCAAATCCATCCATTGCCTTTAGTTCGACCGGACTTCTTGACAAAGGCCAGCAATGCGGCAATAACTAAGAGCGCCTCAAGGCCTTCACGTATTAGAATCATAGCGGCATCCCAAAATGTATACCCGGATTTACTCGCCAGTGGACTCAAGTAATTAATCATCTGATCCAGTAATTGAATCGCACCTTGATAATTGGGTGGATTTGCAGAAAGCATTGCATTCACAGTCACCATGTCTCTTTCCGAATCGCTATAAACAGTTGCGGATTGAGCAACTACAGCTCCTTCCACACTTAACCAAGATTCCCGTACTTTTGAAATCTCGCTTAGCGCTGGTTGCTGTTGATGATCTTGAGCCTTAATCTTCGCTTGTTGTAATAGAATGATGAAATCACTCAGTGAAATATTCTCTTGTTTGAACTGTTGACCCTTGGGAAACTCTCCTCGGATAAACTTTTGATTCACGTTTTTTAACCCTTCTAAAGCTTGGGTTATGTTCTCTTGTTTCGTTTGCATAAAAGCATAATCCACCTGACCCAAATTGGATTCAATATCTTTGTATGCATCTCCAGATTCCTGTTTTATGCCATCTTCAATTTCTCCCCACTTATCGCGAAATTTTTGATAGTTTTGTTTTGCTTCAGATAAATGTCCTTGGTTAGTCTCCATTAAGGCCTGATCAATATAAAGTTCCGCCTTGGTCATGTTATCCGTTGCCTGAGTTGAAGCCCACACTTTGATGGGACTTAACATGACTACCAGAATCGCCAAAATAAGTACTGTAGTTTTAATTCCCCGCATCATTTCCCACCTCCTCAAGTTTTAATGATTATGATAACTATTCTCATTTAGATGGTACACTTTAATTCATATTAAGTCAATAGTTTTTGTTGGTTATAAATAAAGGAGTAAAAAATCCGGGGCAATCCCCGGATTTTTTATACAAGTATTTCTTGCTAGTTGAATTACCCGACTAACCTAATCATTGGATTTATTATTCTTGGGTTGGGATCTGCTTGGTCGCTGCAACTGCTTTGGCGAGTGGGCACTCATCGCTGTGTTTGTCCCCACAATGAAAACACATATCAGCTAAGGCCTCAATTGCTTTTTGTTTTTTCTCTGCATTAAACATTTATAAACCTCCTCGTGTTCCTGTATTTTGGTTGACACCTCTTAGACGCAGAAAAGGGCCCATAGGATAGGAGTTTGAACATATTTTTTTTATACTCTGATTGTATTAAAAAGTCCCGCCACACTGAAACTTTACAGTATGGCGGGACTTTTTATTTACGCTTTTAATTCCTTTTCTAGGATCTCAATCATGCGAGCTTTATTCGGTACTTTCCCAACCAGTTTAACCACCCCGTTAATCACGAGGGCAGGCGTACTCATGACCCCGTAAGACATAATCTTTTGCATATCTTCGACCTTTTCAACTTGGGCTTCAATCCCCAGCTGAGCTATACCCTCTTTAGTTACCTTCTCTAATTTAGCACAATTCGAACACCCAGCGCCCAAGATTTTAATATCCAACCATCCCAACCCCTTATTTCATAAAACTAATTATTGATTTCACTGCAGAAAGTCAAAAAGCAATATAGAGAGAGCACGTTAAGCCTAACGGTCGGCAAGATGCTTCATCAAAGCTTCCCCTTCTCTAAATTGCTGGGCAAGAATCTTCTGGACGTTCTCTAGAATGGTCAATACTTCTGGGTATTTGATACGGTACATGACCTTTAAACCCACTTTAGTCGATGCAATAAGCTGCTGTTTGCGCAAAATACTCAAGTGTTGAGATAAATTCGACTGTTCAACTCCCAAATCCTCGATCAACTCACAAACGCACACTTCTTCGTTGTTCTTCGCCAATCGTTCAAGAATACGTACCCGTGTAGGATGCGCTAAGGCTTTAAAAAAATCGCTCTTCATGGATATGATCTGTTCTTCCATATAAACCCCTCTAATCCTGTTTTAATCTATCTATACTCTGCCCATGAAGTACTGAATTAATAATATTATAATATATTATTCTACTTAATTCAAATCTCGACAATTCTTCAAAACGATTTTGGTATCCGTTTACTCCAGAAACCTCCTTTAAAGTTTTTCGGTTCGAACGAAATTACAAACGCCTTAGGACAGAGCTTATCGAGGGTCTCTATCAGCTTGCGTTCATTACTCCTCTTCGCCAAAACTTGCATCATCAGCCGATGTCCATCTTTACCGTCAGCTAACCAGGAAGTGACGCCGTAGCCACATTCCCGTAACTTTGAGGGTAGTTCAGTTTCCACACAGTCTACAGTCACTTGAACTGTCACATATCCTAAAGCTATATACTCCTCAATTCGGCTGCCAATATACACCCCTAAACCAAACCCAACACAGTAAGCTGCTAAATTCCAAGGATTGTCCAAATTCTTCAAAACCATGCCTAACCCTGTCATGTAAACGAAGACTTCACCCATAGAAAGAAGGGCCGCCAGAACTCTCTGGCCTTTAATGACAAAAATCATGCGCAGGGTATACAAGGATACATAGACCACGTTAATTCCGATAATGGTAAGTATAAGTTCCACGGTTCCCAGTCCCCTCCATTTTCAACCTAGTTCTTTCTTATCTTAGCCTTTATTCTACCTCTTTAAGCCGGATATTGTCACCGCATAAATTAGGAAATCTTATATTCTTTGGTTAGAACCCTTTAAAAGTTGGTTGTCTGCCACAATATGCGATACAATAACATTTATAATTCTACTGCAAAAGACAAAAGCAATATTATAGAGGGAAAGTATGACGAATAAAACCAATGACATGTCCATTCTGACCATTCTTAAAGGAGCAACCTACTCTATCCTGCCTCAAATACTTGTCTCCTTACTTTTTATGACCAAAATTTTCTTAATCTCCTTCACTTTGAACTACCAATACCCGCTCCAGAGGAAAAGCCAAGTCATGGGTACCCTCGGAGCACTTGCCGTTCTCTTGGCCTTCAGCTTTATCTTAAACCAACGATGGCGGAAAATTTACCTATTGACCGTAGATATAGGGCTATCCGCAGTTCTTCTCCAAGATTTACTATTTTTCCGTCACTTCCAAGATATCATGACTTGGCGCACCGCCCCCATTGCCTGGCATTATCTTTTTACAGAAACTGCAGTATGGACTCTGCTTAAGCCCTTTGATATCCTTCTAGTCGCTGATTTTGTCTTTCTAGCGTTCTGGAAACTGCCAAGAAAGCACCGGACAATTTCCGCCAATCTCTCCACTCTACCATTGACTCGACGGAAATTTCTTCTTATAAGAGGCCTAGCCTTTGTAATTTTCCTCTCGTGTGGTCTAGGTGCTACTTTCCAGGTCTATAACACCTTGGAAAAGGACCAGCCGGGTATCACCCGCACGTTCTATACCAAACTTTATATAGCCCAAAGTGTGGGAACTATAGAATTTCACGCCTTAGATCTATGGCGGGATATAACAATCAGTTCAGGGGGACAACCCTGGCAAGCAAGCGACCTGTCAGCTCTGACAGCATGGTTCAAGAGCACCCACCCTCAAGAGATC
>JAJYAS010000147.1 GCA_021779415.1 Bacillota bacterium | reverse complement strand
CAACAGGCGAATATTTCCCTGATGCTTTGACCGGCTCAGCGTTAGCTTCAGCTAAAAAATCGCCAGTTATCTTGGTTAGTAATCCTGTCGATCAGTCAACATTAGACTTTTTTAAAGATAAGACTAGCGGTATTAAGAAAGAATTCGTTTTTGGAGGGACAGTCATTGTACCAGATAGTGTTTTAATCAGTCTTAATGGAACTCCCGACGGGTCTAATACTCTGTCCACACCCACAAATATTACAGCTACGACCGTAAGTTACAGCCAAATAAACCTTTCTTGGGATTCTGTAAGTGGAGCAACCTCCTATTATGTTTACGGAGCAACCTCGTTTTCCGGAATTTATACTCATATTGCTACAGTTACAAACACTAGTTATTTAAATGCTGGACTATCGGCAGATTCCACCTATTATTACAAAGTAAAGGCCGTAAACAGTGCTGGTTCAAGCCTGTGTTCACCTACAGTTTATGCAAAAACCTCTTCATAGACATCATAGATATTGCATAAACTAAATTTATTGAGCTAAATAGATATTTGGAACATCCAATAGATAAGCCTCACGTTCTAACAGAGTAGGACGTGAGGCTTTTTGGCTTTCAAAGCAAGAGGAGCGCTATTAAATTGTTCTCATTTAGAGATAACAGTTAATATCACATCTTTTCCTGACTGCTGAGGTACTATTGAAGCATAATGTGTGCCTTTTTCAACTCCAATTGAGTAGGGTTTATGATCCTCATATAAAGACCAGCCATCTTTTTTTAATATTTCTTCGTATTTCTGTAATACATCAGCACTCATAGAGTTATCTACAGTATATTTTGCTGTGCCAAATTCTTGTCCAGCTTGGGTAGTTGGTGTGAAACTTTGAAGCTTCATCGTACTGCTATACGTAGGTAAATATGAGAATTCTTTAGTATTAGTAGGTTTTGCAGAATTAGTACCACATGAAATCAAAGAAAGGCAAAATAGCAGTGTCAATAGAATGCACAAAATTTTCTTCATAAAATCACCTCAGTAATATCTTTCCAGCTTAAGATATTCTAATACATTTATGAGCGATGTCAAGTAAATTATTATGAGTCGATCAAATGATTGGTGGAACTTCTCTCAAACTGCTTCTAGGGGTAAGTAAGAGTACCAAACTGAATAACCCGGTGAGCTATGACGACCAAGAGTATGAACTGATTTATCGACGAAATGTTGACAGAGTTTATTACCACAATTAGAATTATATAAATAAGTCTGAATTAAACCAATTAATAAAATTAATTTAACTAGTCAGAATTTTTTTGAAGGAAAAACAGAAATCGCGTAGAATACCATATGTAACATTTCCTAACTCAACATCCATAAGGTGGTTTATTATTAATAATTGTTCCAAATAAGTAAATTTACGTAATTTTCTACTTTATGGGCTCTTCATTCTAAGGTTGTTTAAAGGGTACACCACCGGAAAATGAATGAATAAGCATTCATGGGGGGACGCTCCCATAAATCCGGTGGATTTTTTTTGGTACTTCTCAATGTCTAAACTTAACATAATACTATATTTCATATTATTTAAGGGGGTGGTGGTGACTAGAGACGTCCTATGCATATAAATGAGATAGTCTATTCACCCCCAAAAAGAGAAAGATCTAAAAGTCGAGAGGAGATATTCACTACATGAAAAAAACTAAAAAGGCTTTAGCATCATTAGCTATCGCTGGTATGGCTCTTACAATGGTACCATTCAATGCTTTTGCAGCATCAACAGTCCCAACTCGCTTAGCAGGTGGAACTGCTGCTCAAACAGCAGTAGCAATTGCTGAACAAACAGGTTGGACTGGCACAGCGATCCTTGCATCCTCAGCTTCTTATGGCATGGTTGATGCACTGACATCTGGCCCGCTCGCTACATTCTTGAAAGCTCCTATTCTCTTGCAAGAGCCTGGCGCAGTCTTGAATGCTGACACCAAAGCTGAACTTGCTAAACTCAATGTTAAAAAAGTATATGTTACTAGCGGAACTTCAGTCATTAGCCAAGCAGTGCTTGACCAAATGTCAGGTATGGGGATCACAGTTGAGTCCCTCGGCGGAGCTGATCGCTTCGAAACTTCCGTAAATATCGCTAAGAAAATGGTTGCTCTCGGTGCTCCAGTATCCAAAGTTGCAGTAGCTTATGGCTGGTTGAACCAAGATGCTCTCTCGATTGCTTCGATTGCATCTGCTTCCAGTTCGCCTATTCTCTTAACTGAGAAAAATGCATTACCTGCAAGCGTTCAAGCTTTCTTGACTGCTAACACCAGTGTTACCGCTTCCGATGTTATCGGCGGAACAGGCGTCATCAGTGATGCTGTTAAAGCAGCATTGCCTAATGCAACTCGTCATGCTGGTAACACAGCTTATGACACCAACAACCAAGTCATCCAAGACTTCAGTTCTTCCCTCACCTATGGCAATGTATTCGTTGCTAGCGGCGTGACCGGTATTGATGCTCTTGCTGGCGCACCACTCGCAGCTGCTTCTAAATCACCGATCGTACTTACAGACGGAACCGTTCCTGCTGCAGCTACGTTCGTACACAGCAAACTCGCTACTGACAGTGTTGTTACTGCTCTCGGTGGTTCAGCTGTTGTTCCTGATGCTGTACGTACTGGAGTTATTACCGGAGTAGTTACACCATCCGTTGGCGCTTTGGCAGTTACCTCGGTAAGTGCTGCAAGCATTAATGGAATCAAAGTAGTTTTTAACCATGCCCCAGCAGATACAAGCAAAGTCACTTTCACAGTGACGAGAACATCATCTCCAGCTACTGTAACCGCTACTTGGAATGATGCTAAAACAGAGGCAACCTTAACATCTTCAGGCAACTATGCTGAAGGCGACTATATTGTTGCTGTAGCCGATGGTGCTACTTCTTTAGGAACAAGCAATGTTAGCTTTACGGCACAGAGAGTTGGTAAGATAGCTGTTGATTCTAACGTTTTAGCCGTTACCAGCAGCGGCGCGATTGGTTATGCAGGATACCATGTCTATGATCAGTACGGTACCGATATCACAACTTCGTATCTTGCAGGAGACAGTTATATCCAATGGAATTGCGGAGTTGGTAATGTTGTATCAAATGGTAAAGGATTATTGACTGTAAAACCATTTACTACTTCAGCGATATTAACCCAGTATCAAACTGCTGTGGTTACAGCTGTAACCCAAAATCAAACAATCCCTGCTTCGGTTAATACAACACTTAACATCTCTACTACTCAAGGAACTATCAGCGATATAACCCTCAACAAATTAACAAGTCCTGATAATTCAATCCCTACAGTTGGAGATACAGAAAAGTACTATATTGACTACACTGCAAAAGATATGGCAGGAAACGCAACGGTTAACAAGACATTAGTCCAACAAGGATTAATTACCAACAATGTGCCTGACGATTATTCGCTTATCACTTCAAATTCAACATTAGTTACTGCTAAAATTGTTGAAGATCCAAGTGATGATCAGAAGGCAGTAATTGAAGTTAGTATTTTAGACCCGCAAAACTATACTTTGATGCAGGATCAACCGATTACAATTACTGCTTCAACTTATACAGGGAAGACTTCCTCCATGACCTTTACACTGAGAAGAAAACAAGCCGTTGATACATTCACGATGATGGCGCCAACCTCCAATATACCGTCTGGTAAAACAGGAGTCGTGATTCCTTACGCGGCATATGATCAGGCTGGAAAAGCACTTACTAAAATGAGTGATTTGAAAGGTCTATTAACCCTCTCGCCTAATGATTCAAACTCCACGGCAAGCGCTGGATATTTGTATCTCGATGAGAATGCTGATGGTACAGCTTCCTTGAAATATGATGCACCAACCGTTAGCGGTACTACATCTGAACAGCATACAATAACTGCATCAGTTGCCGCAACCGGAAAATTCAGTTCTCTGACACTCAATGTAGATGTGGCAGCTAAAGTTGACTCCTTAAAACTTGATGACTCTGTTGTTATCCCAAGAATGGAAATTGGATCGGTTCAGAGTCTGGACTTTGGGTTTAATGATGGTGGATTCCGAGTTGTCGACCAGTATGGTGCTGACATTGATATGACAAGTAAATCTAAGTTCGGTGGAACTCAATACTTTGTGAGAGCAACTTCATCAAATCCTTCGGTTGTCTCGATTGCCAGTAATGATGCATACGCTGGACATGAAGTCAAATTAAGTGGTAATACTGCTGGAACAGCCACAGTTAAATTTGAGCTGATGGGCACCACTGATAACTTTGCGACAGTTGTGGATCAAAATCTATCTAAGAGCTTATCCGTAAGTGTATTGACCGATAAGGATATCACTGGATATGTTTTAGATACTGTAGCTAAGCCACTCTATGCAATTGCTACTACTAGTGGAGCAATAACTGCTCAGCAGGAAGATTTCAATACAGCAGCTCAAGAGCCTTATGTATATGGGACGACAACTTCTGGTGGTAAGGTAGTAGTCAAGACTTCTAATATTATTTCTAGAACTGTATCTAGTAGTGATTTCTTAACTATTGCTGATACCAATCAAACTGAAGTAATTGCAAGAGCATTTACTGACAGCGCAAAGAAAGGTTCTTCAGCTACTCTTACAGTTACGGTTATGAACGATTATGATAATAGACCTCATACCGCCACAACTCCTGTTACATCAATTACTGACGATGCAGTTGCCCAATCCATGGGCTTCTACGCTCAGACAGTTGATAGAGCAGATAAACAGAACGCAACAGGCATTACATTTGATGGTAGTACAGTAACAGTAAGTATGTCTGGAACACAGTCGTACTACAGTGCTCTTAGCACCAACGCTGCTGCCATAAACAGTTCTACACCGGGCTCAATCACATCAACTGGTATCCTAAATGCCATAGTAGGCAGAGACTTGACTAGATTCACTGCGGCCGATGGAAGTTCGACCAATAGAGGTTATATATATCTCTGGGCTAAAGACCAATATGGTTCAAAGGCAATGAATCTATCAAACCTGCGAATTGTTCAGGAAAATAATGCAGCTGGAGTTGCAATCACAAATTCATCAGTCGTTAACAATACTTTACAAATGGTTAGAAAGCCGAATGTTGGCGATTACGTCTATATTTCAGGAATTAGCTCAAATGGATTAGTTACAACCATTAAGATTGTCTTTAAAGCTTAATTGCTTCGAAAAGCCAATTTAGGCAGGTTAGTAAAAATGTAACAATGAGAGATAAAGCGAACGACAAACAATTTAAAGAAGGACAGTTTTATGCTGTCCTTCTCTTTTTTTACCCCAAAAGTATTTCTAGCTCACTACATAATAAACTACGCAGGCATTCGGTCTTGTAGAGTAAGCATTCTATAAATAGGTACATGGGCAACCTGTGCTAACTATGAGAGAATACCTCAAAAACACCAAGGATTGGAGGTATTAAAGTGTCCAAGCAAGAACAGCAGGCTGCGTTCGTAGCGGAATGCAGGGCCAACGGAAACAGCTAGGGCGTGGTACGAACTCAAGGGTATTTAATGTCAAGAGTAGGTTAATTCGTTGGGGTTCACTATGTCAATGCTCCTGTTGTTTAAGCACTTCATTAACGCAATAAACCAACAAGCTTTTGATGAATGCACAATTTGTAATACGACCCTAAAGACCATAAATTTACATATATGCAAGGAAGGATAAATTAGAAATACGTCGAATAGTAAATAATAAAGAAGTTCTAACAATATTTTTCTTGCGATAGTGGAGGTCATACAAATTGTTGTACTCTGGAAAAGTAACCCGACTAAGCGTTAGATTTTTTGTCTCTGATATAATGGTCTATACCATAAGTGGCTTTTTAGTAGGGTATATGAAGTTTTTGAGGGACCTATCAGTCATTAGTATTAACGCCTATTTAATAATGTTATCGCTGATTGGCATTGTCTTTTTAGGCTTATTATATCTGTCGGGCAATTATGAAACCTCAGAGTTATTAAAAGTTAGGCCACAGATCTATTTTCGCTCACTAATTTATAGTGCTGCTTTTTTTTATGTTATCTCTTTTTACTTGCGTACTGTAAGCTATTCGCGTATCTATTTCACTGCCTTTTTTGTGGTTAATTTTGGCTTGACTATTACAGTAAGGTATTTTTTGGCGGAAGTTTATAAACTAAAATTAGGAGATGAGGCTAAACTTCCACTTGTGGCCATTGGTTTTGAGTCAAGTGCCGATAATCTTCTGGAGAAACTTGCCCGAGATATGGGACTAAGGGTAGTGGCAAAGACTTCCTTAAACACAGAACTTGGAGATATAGTGAAAAGTCATCATGAATTGGCCAGCACTTTGGGTGTAGTAAGTCCAAGGGATCTGGGTATGTTAGTCTATGAAGAACGTGTTGGTGAACTGGAGCCACTTATAGCGTACTGCGAGCTTAATTATATTCCGTTATATATAGTACCGTCAGTGAGCAGGTTATTATCAATACCACTAAAGACAATTAATTATAAAGGAATTCTCATTTTTGGGCCTCAAGATTTGATTGTCGATGGTGTCTCAAAACGGTTAAAAAGAGTGATGGATGTTGTCCTAGCTGCCGTCGGATTAATCCTTACCTCCTGGCTATCGGTACTAGTATTGATAATTGTAAAGCTAAGTTCATCGGGACCCGCCATATTCGCCCAAGAACGATTGGGATTGGATGGAAAGAGAGTGCGGATTTATAAGTTCAGGACAATGGTTGTGGATTCGGATAGACAACTTGTTACTTTGCTTGAGAACGAGGAGATTAATAAAGATTATCATGCTAACTTCAAGATAGAAAACGACCCGAGAATAACTCCTATCGGCAGATACCTAAGAAAACTAAGTCTGGATGAATTGCCACAGTTTATTAATATTTTAAAAGGTGACCTAAGTTTTGTTGGACCACGTCCCATTGTGCCAACGGAAATTGCTAGGTATGGTACCCATGGAAATGTGATTCTTCGCGTGAAACCTGGACTTACTGGGTTTTGGCAAGTGAGTGGGCGCAACGATGTGAGTTACGAAGATCGGATTCAAATGGACCTCTATTACATTCATAACTGGTCACTTGCGTTGGATGTAAAGATAATCTTCCAGACGATCCCTGCTGTATTATATAGGAAGGGGGCAATGTAGGCTAGAAAATACTATCTAGTGGAGATGTAAAACGTGACTAGCGAGGAGGAAAGCACTACATTGCGAGCACTGATAACAGGGATTAATGGTATTGTTGGAAAATATCTTGTCGAAGAGATTCGGGAAAATGGCTACTCAGTGAGTGGGATAGGAATGGGACCGTTTGCTCTGTGTGGAGTTCAATATAAAGATGTAAATATTACGGAGTGGAATAAGTTGGAAATGGCTGTGGAGGAAATAGATTCCAATGTTGTATTTCATCTAGCAGGTATATCGTCGGTTCTGAGGCAATGCCTGCTGCGGAAGGAAAGCAAAAGGAGAAGGTTTAATGCCTAAGGTGTTGCTATGTGCTTCCACTATATCTCATATTAATCATTTCCATTTGCCGTATCTGGAATTTTTCAAGGATCAAGGCTATGAGGTGCATATTGCTGCGCCGTCTTCGGAATGCCCCGGAACTGCC
>JAJYAS010000146.1 GCA_021779415.1 Bacillota bacterium | reverse complement strand
CCACTTTAGTCCTGTGGGAAATCCTCCGCCACCTCGCCCCCGCAGACCACTTTTCTTTAATACGTCAATAACCAAATCGGGGTTCATTTCAAAAAGTACCTTAGATAAAGCTTGATATCCATCAGCAGCAATATATTCGCGGATATCTTCAGGTGCTATGTAGCTACAGTTTCGTAGGGCAATGCGCAACTGGCTGTGGTAAAAGGGTAGGTCGGAAGCAATCCGTTTTTCTGTATTTGGATCCGTAAAGAGAAGACGTTCGACCAGTTTCCCTTGAATGAAGTGTTCTTCAATAATTTCGGACACATCGTTGGTGGAAACTTCGAGATAGAGAATCTTGTCGGGGTGAATCTCAACAATCGGACCCTTTTCACAGAAACCAAAGCATCCTGTTTGGAGAACTTGAATCTGATCGGACAATCCCCGTTGCTTAAGCTCTTTTTCAAAGAGCTCAGCAATTTGAGGACTGTTTGAGGCATGGCAACCGGTTCCCCCACAGATCATTATGTGTCTTTTAAGACCTTGAGCATCTTTAGTTGTGACAGGGTTAGCTGCGCGACGTGTTTCCAGAAGAACGCGGTTTTGAGCTTTTAATTTATTAAGTGCATCGGCGTTTTTGAGTATCATTTTTGGCTTTCCCTTCCTTTACCAAATGGATTACACGCTTGAACCTCCCTGAGAATCGGTAGATTCTTAAATGGTCTCCGGTCGGTATTTTTCTAGAACCTCTTTAATATCCTCCGGTTCGTTAAGGCGCCCATGAACTTCTCCGTCTATCATCATGACCGGGGCGAGGCCACAAGCGCCAATACAGCGCAGAGAATCTAAGGAAAAGAGATTGTCGGAAGTAATTTGTCCAGTTTTAATCCCTAGCTGCTGTTCAAGTTCTGCTTGTAATTTCTCCGCCCCACGCACAAAACAGGCAGTACCCATGCAAACATTGGCCACGTGTTTTCCCCGAGGTTTCATGGTAAAAAAAGAGTAGAAACTCACAACCCCATAGACCTTGGCAGAAGGGATGTCGAGTTTTTGGGCGATATGCCACTGCACCTTGTCAGGTAGGTAACCAAAGAGTCCCTGAGCCTGATGAAGGATAGCAATAAGATTTTCCTTTTTGTAAGGAAGACTGTCGATATAGTCATCCAGTTGGCGATAAGGATCATTGATCGATATTTTGTCACACATGAGTATCCTCCTTCAATTGAGAGCTGTGTTTATACTTCCCATTTTTCTGAGATTTACGTATAAAAGGAAAGAATTATTTAATATCGCTATTTTCACCCAACAGGGGACTGCCATGTTGTAATTGCATACCTACGAAGGATCATTAAGGATAGGCGGAAGGATTTGACCAATAACACTATTGACGTTTACGTAAACTGATGACAGAATATTAATAACATTAAAATTTCAACTAGAAAGGAAGTGTTATTTATTGCCCGAAGAACAACCATTTATGAGCATTTCGAATTTGGCCCAAGAACTGTTAATTACGCCAAGGACCATCCGGTATTACGAGGAAGTAGGCCTGCTTACCCCGCTGCATCATGAAAAAATGAGCCAAAGATTATACGGGCCGCGGGAGAAAGCACGTTTGACGTTAATCCTTCGAGGTAAAAGGCTGGGCTTTTCTCTGGCTGAAATTAAGGAGATGCTTGATCTCTATGATATTGATCGCACAGAGGGGCTCCAACTAGAGAGGGCCGTTGCCTATGGCGAAAAACGCTTGCAAGAGCTTGACGAGAAGATCCAAGAACTCATCCTGCTAAAAGGAGAATTGATGGACTACCATCGGCAGTTTACCGAGTTACTCAAGAAACGAAATGAGGAAAAAGCGAAAGGAAAAACAAAGTAAACTATAATAACGAAATGAGGGATAATAATGTTTGAGTTTCTTTTGACAGAATCCCAGAAAGAACTGCAAAATGAAGCGATCTCCTTTGTTAAAGAGAAGGTTCCCAAGCAATTAATTCTCGATATGGATGCCGAGAAAGTAATTTATCCAGTCGAATACATCAAGGACCTAGGAGAAGCCAACCTTTTAGGTTTGCGGTTCTCTTCTGAATACGGCGGCCGTGGACTTAACTGGGTCGAAGAGATCGGGGTCTTGGAGGAGATTGGAATTCTTGGAACAAGCCTAGCCTGCCTTTACTCACTACCTTCCATTGTCGGGGAGGCGCTTTCTCGCTTCGGATCGGAAGAGTTAAAACGGCGCTACCTAAAACCTACCTTAGAGGGAAAGATCTACACAGCTGAAGCACTGACCGAACCTCGAGGAGGGTCTGATTTTTTCGGGGCCACTACGGTAGCCGTGCGAGACGGAGACGATTACATTCTGAATGGGCAAAAGCGCTTTGTGGTAGGTGCTGAAGGCGCCGATTATTTTATGGTGTATGCCAAGACCAACCCGGAGGGAAAATCTCATGAAAGTATGAGCGCGTTCATCGTCGATCGGGGACCAGGCGTAGAAGTAGGGCATGTTTATGGACTCATGGGAACCAGAGGCGGCGGAGCTGGGCGCGTTGTTTTCAAGGATGTGCGTATTCCGAAAGAAAACCTTTTAGGTAAGGAAAACGGAGCCGCAGAAATCTTCTATCAGATGATGATTCCGGAAAGAATGACGAGTGCGGCTGGAGCATTAGGTATGGCCCGGGCCGCGCTGGAAGTAGCAGCAGATTACAGTACCAAGCGCAAGGCCTTTAATCAGAAAATCAAGGATTTCCAAGCAGTGAGCTTTAAAGTGGCGGACTCCATCACACGGCTGGATGCAGCCCGCGCCTTGGTTTACACAACCGCTCGAGCCATTGACTCAGGCGTGCCAGCAGCCCAGGGGAGGCGCTTAGTTTCTGAGGCCAAGAAATTTGCCACCGAAACGGCCTGGTTCGTAGTCAATGAAGCAATGCAGATTATGGGAGGCATTGGTTACACGAATATATTTCCAGTGGAGCGACTCTTACGTGATGTTCGCTTGATCATGATTTGGACAGGTACCAACGAAGTGATGGATCTGATCATTCAGCACGAATACTATAAGGAATTAAAAAAACAGACGCCGACCCATCGAAGGATCGAAGAGGATGCCCTTAACGCGCATTTGACAGAAGAGAAGGTCTATGAATAGCCCTTGCGAAGCAAACAGTCGATGACGAAATGAGAAAAGACTCAGGCTTATGATTAGAGCCTGAGTTTTTTACGTCCGATACTAATTGACATAAACTATTTATGGGGATTACAATAAGGGAGGCTGTAACGCAACTCTCAATACGAGGAGTGATAACCTATGATCGGAGACAAAGGACTTGCCCTCATGGAGGAGACGGATTTATTATTTAGGGCGGTTTGGAAAAAATATCAATGCTACTTAATGCCTAGAGAGAGCGAATTATCCATGCACCAAATGATGTTTTTAAAGTACTTGGAACGAAGAGGTATCTGTACACCGTCTGATATTGCTCAAAAGCTTGGGATTACGTTGGGGGCAGTCACTGGATTTGTGGATCGCCTTTATAAGTTAGGCTTGATCACACGAACTCGAAGCGAGGAAGACCGTCGAGTGGTCCTTATCCAACTCTCTCCTCAAGGGCTTGAGCCTTTGAATGCTTTTGAAAAAGAAAGAGAAACTAAGTTCATGCGGATTTTTGAAAAATTAGAGGCTCTTCAAGTAGCGGAACTGAATAAGGCCTTAGAACAGTTGAACGCAGTACTGGATATTTGTTGATTAAAGATTTTAGCACAATACGGAGAAATAGGAGTTTTTTATATGCAGAAAAAACTGATAGGGCCAATGGTAATTTTGCTAATTATTCAGTTCTTGGTCATGATGGGATTTGGTATCGTGATTCCTATTCTTCCCTTCTTTGTAACAAAGTTAGGCGGGGGAGCGCTTTCTCTAGGGATTTATATGTCCATTTATTCCATCATGCAGTTCTTTTTTGCCCCCTTTTGGGGCAGGCTGTCTGATCGGATTGGTAGACGGCCGGTTATTCTTATCGGACTCAGTGGGTATGGTCTTACCTTTGTAATGTTCGGGGTGGTGAACAATCTCTATTTGCTGATCGGAATTCGTGCCCTTTCAGGAATAGTCTCCTCGGCGACGATACCAACAGCCATGGCCTATTTAGCGGATATTACGGAAGGTGAGGAGCGTTCGAAGGGCATGGGGTTGATCGGCGCGGCGATGGGCTTGGGCATGATCTTCGGTCCAGTCTTGGGAGGCTTGCTCGGTCACTACGGTTTCTCTTTACCTTTCTTCGTGGCGGGAGGGTTGGCCTTATTGCTTCTGCCGTTTACTTGGGGATTCCTGCCGGAATCCCTGAAACAACCAATCTCAGCTCTTTCGAGCCGTAAAAGGCCTAAGCTTACTTTAGCCGTATTGCAAGACCCCTTGTTTGCACTTTTTGCCTTTAATTTTGTTTTGAACTTTACCATGTCCATGTTTGAGAGCACCTTTGCTTTATTGGCAGCAGCGAAGGTGGGTTTCGATTCTCGGGACATGGGGATTACATTTGCCATATTGGGTGTCTTTGCAGTCATTGTCCAGGGTGGACTGATTGGCAAATTAGTCAAGAAGTTCGGAGAGGCCAAGCTCGTGAACACTGGGGCAGTCTTATGTGCTGTGGGTCTTTTACTCATCATTCTTTCGGCGGATGATAAAAACATTGTTTTTTTAGTAGCCTCCACTGTGGTCTTCATGGTAGGGAATTCCTTGATGGTGCCAACCAGCTCTAGTCTCGTTTCGAAGCAAAGCACGCAAGGGCAAGGCGCCTCCTTGGGCTTTTTTCAGTCCTTTGCAAGTTTAGGGAGAATTTTAGGTCCTGTAACCGGCGGAGCCCTTTTCGGTATAGGTATGGGCTTACCCTATGTTACCGGAGCGGCCCTATTAGTGCTGATCGTCGTACTCTTTGGCAGTAAAATTAAAGGAAACGCACACCCTCCACTGGTACAAGAATAGAAAATAGACTAAAATAAGTGGCAGGTGTGTGTCGTACTAAGATATTCATTGATGTAGGTGGAAGATTAAATGGCAAAAGAAAAAAATAATAATAATACCCAGAGCGCTAACCTCACCTTAGGGGGCATCACTCTTGGATTTTTGTTAAGTTACCCATTTCATACTAGTTTGGTGGGTGGACTTATCTCCAGTGGATGCAGTGCGGGGATGATCGGGGGGCTTGCTGATTGGTTTGCAGTAAACGCGCTATTTCGACGCCCACTGGGAATTCGCCCTAGTAAAGTAATTCGGACAGAGATAATTCCTCAGAATCGGGAACGAATTTTCGCTGCTCTGGCAGATATGGTACAGCATGAATTACTTTCACAAGATGTCCTCCGACGCAAACTGTCCGAATGGGATTTTTCCAGCCTATTGATTAGGATTTTTACTGAGCAGGACGTTCGGAAGACTGCGAATCTCACCCTAGCCAATCTTGCTGAGGATATGGTCTCCCAGCTTGAACCGGAGGAGTTAAAGCGAGGCGCGTCGGTCGTATTACACGAAACCTTGGAGAGTATCAACATTCCTCAAACCCTTGCTGAACTCATCCAATTCTCGCTAAAACACGGAGATGTTGACCGGGTGTTGACTGCTATTTGTCGGGCAATTCATGAATTTGTGGATCAACCTTCAGTAAGCGTTGCACTCCAGGACATGATAGAAGCCGCCTTGGCAAGGTATGGAGGAGACAATCCCACGCGCAAATTGGTCGGAAAATTCCTTCCCTCACCCTCTGTTCTAGCGCAAGGACTCCAAGGAAAGATCATGGGTGCATTACAGGATGGTACGATTGAGGGATGGTTGAAGGATTCATTGCTCCGCTTTGTTTTGGACCTTAGGACCAAGCCTTCGCTTCAAGAACGTGTCAACCTTGTTATCAAGAAGGCATTGGAAGAGGGGCTGAAGAACCTAAAGTTAAAGGGAAGTACAGAAAATGCTCTGGCTTTTAGCGAACGATTTCTTGCTAAGATCACGAACAATTGGGACAGTTACTTAGGGAAATTTGAGCAAAATTCTGAACTGAGGGCAAAAGTGGACGAAGGGGTAAAAGGTTTCCTTGAAAAACAGATTGGCTATCATCATAATACAATTGGACGAATGGTCCGTGAAGGGTTAGAACCCCTGACCAATGACATGCTCGTAGAGCTGATTGAGGACAAAGCTGGTAATGACTTACAGATGATTCGGATCAATGGATCCGTAGTAGGTGGTCTAGTTGGAATGATCATCTACGCGCTAGGGGTGGTGTTCCGATGAATTATAAGAGAAAGGCGAATATTACCTTAACCGCTGTTTTGGGTTTTTTCTTGGTTGCCGCGCTGTTAGAGCATTTCAACCCGACTATCTTTGGAATTAGGCTAATATACTTTGTTTCAGAAGCAGCTTTAGTGGGCGGAATCGCCGATTGGTTTGCGGTAACGGCGATTTTCAAGAAGCCGTTGGGCTGGGGCTATCATACTGCCCTGATTCCTCGCAACCGGGAAAAGGTCATTGAAGCAGTAGCGTCCATGGTGCAAAAAGAGCTCTTACGTGTAGATGTAATTCGCAAGAAGATTGAGGGAATCCCTTTTTCTGATGTCCTTCTTAACTACGTGGAGAAGCAAGGTGGATCGGTTTATCTCACGGACAAGCTTGTGGCTTATACTCGTCGTTATGCAGAAAAGCAGGAACCTGACCAGCTTGCAGAGAAGCTTGCTGAGTTTTTGCGCCCTAAAGCGAAGGCTTGGAAGTTAACCCCCAAGGTCCAGGCGGCCAGCGGATGGGCTTTAAAACATGGGTATCTTGACCAAGGGCTAGATCAGTTAGCCGAAGGATTGTGGGATAAAGCATCAGAAGGGGAAACACGTCAGGTTATTTTCCGTTACCTTGAGGAAATCAAAGAAGAGAAAGTAAGCAATGGGGGATCAATATTACGCACCCTGATGGGCTTTGTGGAGATGTCAGATGGATTAAATCTTGAAGATGCTGCAGATGCCTTGCAAGTGGAGTTGCTTCTAACCTTGCGTAATCTTCAAAACCAGGAGCACCCTTTACGTGTAAACTTAAAAGAGACCTTGCTGAACTCGCTAGCAAGATTAAGTTTTGACCCCGGATTTGAGGTCCAAGTTGAACTGTTAAAGAACGACGTATTAGAGGACGAATTGTTTGAACGTCTTCTAGAGAGTTTCCTGCAGACAGTATTGAATCTTGCAACTTCTCCCTCAACTCCTTTGGAGCCAAATGTACTCTATCAGGCCGTATATCCTTATGTTGAGAAATATTGGGCTAACGTTCAAGAAAACAGGGTGCTTCAAGAAACGATGAATTCCTTGATCACGGATACCTTGTGTCGAGTGATTCAAAATGAACATGACATGATCGGGAATATGGTTAGGGAGACCCTTGCTGCGTACACAGATCAGGATCTTAACCAATTTATTGAGGAGAAGGCGGGGAACGATCTTCAATGGATCCGGATCAATGGGTCCATGATCGGTGGGATAGTGGGGTTAATCTTGTTTTTATTCCTGGATTTCGTCTATGCCCCCATCATTATGCCGGTACTGGTGCCTGTGATTGCCCAGTTTTCCCATTAAGAGAAAAGATAAGGTATACAGGATTCATGTGATAAAGGTATTGCACGTAGGTTCATTTCCGTGCT
>JAJYAS010000145.1 GCA_021779415.1 Bacillota bacterium | reverse complement strand
CACAGTTAACTAGTCCGACTGAATACAATAGTTATGGCAAACGCAACTTTGAGGAGTGAAAAAGATATGAGGATTTTAAAACTAGGCCTGCGCGGTTCAGATGTCGCTGAAGTTCAAACTCGCTTAAAAATCTGGGGATATAATCCAGGTCCCATTGACGGGATCTTTGGTCGCATGACTTTGAATGCAGTCATCCAATTTCAAGACGCCAATGGGCTAAAGCCCGATGGAGTTGTAGGCCCTGTTACTTATCATGAATTACAAAAAAGTCCGTCCTCGCCTGGAACGATACCCTATGTCATTAAGCCTGGGGATACCTTCTATAAGTTAGCCCAAACGTACGGAATTTCGCTGGCAAGTTTAATCGCTGTAAACCCTGGGGTTGACCCTAGCAAGCTGTACATTGGTCAACAAATTCGAATTCCGCAGACGACCCGCAAACGATCTGTCGCAGGATGGATTCCCTACTGGCTTCAAGATGAGGCCTTCGCCGTGATTCAAAAAAACTCAGACCTCTTCACCACAATATCTCCCTTTTGGTATGAACTCACAGCAGAAGGTGACCTAACGGTCTATCCAAATGGCGAAGACCCCAAACTCATCAGCTTCGCTAAAAATCAAGGAATTGAGCTTATTCCTTTGATTGCCAATAGTTACAACAGTCAGCCCGTATCTACCGTCCTCAATGACCCCGCTCTCCGCCAAAAGCACATCCGAAATATAGTCAATAAAGTATCTCAAATGGGCTACGACGGAATCGAAATTGATTATGAAAATCTCCTTGTGACAGACAAAGAGGTCTTTGTACTCTTTTTGCGCGAGCTGAAAACCGCCTTAATTGGCAAAAAAGTTATCGCTACTCTTATGGCTAAGACAAACCCCACAGGTACTACGAGTGGTGCGACTGCCCATGACTATTACGGCATAGGGCAAGTCGTTGATATAGTACGAATCATGACTTATGACTATAGCTGGACAACACCTGGTCCTATTGCTCCTGCGGATTGGGTAAACCAAGTGCTCACCTATGCAGTCACAGTCATTCCTCTTGAAAAGCTGGAAGCCGGATTACCCACTTATGGTTACGATTGGGGAGTGGGAAAAGCAGGTGTCTCCTATCAAGATGCCTTAAACATCGCTAAAACCTACAATATCCATATCATTGAAGACCGTCAGAATGGTCCCCATTACAAGTATACGGACAATAATGGTACCCCCCATGAAGTATGGTTTACTGATGCCCTTAACTTTAAAACACTCCTTGGAATCGTTAACCCGTTAAATCTTCGCGGAATCGCTCTCTGGCATCCAGGAAATGACGACCCCGCCATCTATGATGTCATCCGAAGCAGTTAAGTGGCTTTAAAAACGCATTGAAAGACTCACACGTTCTCTTCCCTTATCAATACCCAAAACACGCACTTTGACAATGTCTCCCACAGCGACCGCTTCCATAGGGTGTTTGATGAACTTGTCGCTCAATTGTGAAATATGCACAAGCCCCTCGTGTTTAACACCAATGTCCACAAACGCTCCAAAATCCACGACATTGCGCACGGTACCTTCCAAGACCATCCCTTCGCTGAGGTCCTCCATATGTGTGACATCCTGCCGTAGTAACGGTCGCGGCAAGTCCTCCCGAGGATCTCTGCCTGGTCTTTGTAGGGCATCCAAAATATCGCGAACCGTAGGAACTCCGGCCTCAAATTCTTCCGCCAGCTCTTCCGGTACTAATTGAACGATCTTTTTGCGCACTTCGGCGAGGTGATCTCGTAAATCCCCAGGTGTGTTGCCCACTTTTTTTAAGATGTCTTCTGCCAGGGCATAGGACTCCGGATGGACTGGCGTGTTTTCCAAAGGATTAACGCCATCCGGGAGACGAATAAAACCTGCACACTGAATATAGGTTTGCACTCCCAGGCGCGGAATTTTCTTAAGTTGATCACGTCGGCTAAATTTCCCATGCTCATCCCGCCAAGCTACGATGTTTTTGGCAACTGCCGGCTTTAATCCGGCCACGTATTGAAGCAAAGAAGCCGAGGCAGTGTTTAAATCCACCCCAACAACATTAACACAGGATTCTACGACCCCGTGCAGAGATTCTTCTAATCGCTTAGGCTGTACATCGTGCTGATATTGACCCACCCCAACTGCTTTCGGTTCAATTTTCACTAGTTCTGCCAAGGGATCTTGAAGCCTCCTAGCAATAGACACGGCACTCCGCAAAGAAAGATCAAACTCTGGAAATTCTTCACCTGCCAGTTTTGAAGCAGAGTACACGGACGCCCCAGCTTCACTTACTAAGATAAATTCGGTAGAAAGTCCGTCTTCCCGAATCATCTCAGCTACGACTTCTTCCGTTTCCCTAGAAGCTGTCCCATTTCCTATGGCTATGATATTGGCATCAAACTCAACAACGGCTTTCCGTAAAATATCCTTGGCTTCTTCTCGTTTGTTCTTTCCCGTATGGGGGTAGATAACCCCAACCTTAAGGAGCTTTCCTGTCTCATCTACGACCGCCCACTTACACCCTGTCCGGAATCCTGGATCAAGCCCCAACACCATTTTCCCGCGAACTGGTGGCTGAAGTAAAAGCTGTCGCAGGTTAGACGCAAACACTTTTATGGCTTGTTCTTCCGCTTGAGCGGAAAGTTCAGCTCGAATTTCCCGTTCAATGGAAGGTTCGATCAAGCGTTTATAGGCATCAAGTGCCGCCTTTTGAACAAAGGGAGCACAGGGGCCCGTTTTGACATAACGCCGTTCAATAATACGCTGAACAGTTTCTAGGGGGGCTTCAATTTTCACGGATAAGAATTCTTCTTTTTCTCCGCGATTCAGAGCTAAAATCCGATGGGGAGGAATCTTGCGGACAGGCTCCTGGTACTCATAATACATCTCGAAAGGGGAACGCTCTTGGGCTTTTTTCGCTACTGCGGAGGCCACTACCTCACCAATGCGCATGGTTTCTTCCCTGATTCGTTTGCGCAGAATGGCATCATCCGCGATGGTTTCCGCAATAATATCCATCGCTCCTGCCAGAGCTTCCTCCGTCGAATTTACGTCTAACTCCGTATTGATATATCGTTCTGCCTCTGCTTGAGGATCCACTCTAATTCCCGGATATTGCATTAACAACCACGTTGCCAAAGGCTCTAGTCCCTTTTCTTTAGCAATGGTTGCCCGCGTGCGACGTTTTTGTTTATACGGTCGATAGAGATCTTCAACATCTTGAAGCACCGTTGCCGCTGTAATTTGAGCCGACAGTTCTTCAGTCAGTTTCCCCTGTTCATCAATCAGACGTACGACTTCCGTTTTCCGTTGCTCCAAACGCCGCAAATAGTCTAAACGCTCCACAATGTCGCGCAGCACATTTTCATCGAGTTCTCCGGTTGCCTCTTTACGATAGCGGGCAATAAAAGGGATGGTATTTCCCCCATCCAATAAGTTAACTGCTTCTTTGACTTGGGTCATCTTTAGACCAAGTTCGTTGGCAATGACTTGAGTAAATTCCAAAGGTTAATTCCTCCCTAGATCCCTATTGCAAATCAACAAAACTATTACAATTCACACTTAGTATACCATTCTTAACCTACTTAAAGAAACTAGTTCTGTATTATATTACCACTTTGCAGTTCATGATCATAGTCTTCCTTAGCCACTCTCCATTGTTCCCGTGCTTTGGTAATCATTTTCTGCTCATTTTTGGCATTTTTATGTTGAATAACTTTAGCAAAGTACGAAATAGCCTTATGATATTGCCCTAAGCGGCGGCTAAGCTCGCCAATCATGAACAGAACGTTTATTTCAGACATGGATGTGCCCGTGAAATCGGAATGAACAAACGATTCTTCATAGGCGTTAAGTGCCGAACCCAGGAAACGGTTTTCTTGCTCTGGCATTTTTTCGGTCCGATAGAGCCACGCAAGACGTAAGCAAAGTCCTGCCAGAACGGCATTTTTTTCTTTTTTGAGGGACCCTGCTAAGATAGCTAGTTTATAGGATTCCAAAGCCTGTTGAATGTCCCTTACCCCACCAAAATTTCGTTTAGTCCAGTGTTTAGTAATGTTCAAGAGAATGATCTCCCTAGACCCTAAGGGAAACGTATCTGAAAACTCTTCCGAAAAAGCGAAACCACACTCTGGACATACGTTGACGAAATAAAAGTGAGGATTATAATTCCCCTCCCGATAATGCGGGCAAAAATCACTATCTATTTGATAAGGGATGGAAAACCGCGAACGCACTTTTAGAGTGGTAAACTGTTTGCCACAAAAAACGCACGTCATTTTCTTCTCATAAAACGCTTCGATTGATGGCATAAGATTCCCCCCAATGGAATATTAGCGCAAAAGGCATAAACCTTCTGGTTAATGCCTTTTGCTAATTTTTCGTATCTTCAGCCTTATGTTAGACATCTACTTGGACCATTAAAGCTTGAACATGGTTACACTTCCCTGAAAATCCGTTGCCATTTGGGCTAGTGAGGTAGCCGATCTGCGAATTTCCTCCATAGAAGCGCTCTGTTCCTCGGTTCCTGCAGCTACATTTTCTAGACTACCTGCTATTTCCTTAGGAATATTTGCAACCTCCATGATTGATAAAACAATTGCCTCAGTATTGCTGCCCACCTGCTCCACCACTTCAGCGACTGCCTGTGCCTGTTTCGAAAAGTCGTTGACTCCCTGCAAAATGTCTTGGAATGCTTCCCCAGCTGAGTTAACCATAGTAATCCCGTCTTGAACAGCGGAGGTACCATCATTCATCGTCCGAACTGCTTTCGTGGTTTCCTTTTGAATCTCACTAACCAACTCACTAATCTTTCCGGCTGCATCACTGGACTGTTCTGCAAGTTTGCGCACTTCGTCTGCAACCACTGCAAACCCTCTCCCTTGCTCACCAGCACGTGCAGCTTCGATTGCTGCATTCAGGGCAAGGAGGTTCGTTTGAGCAGCAATGTTGGTTATCAAGGCCACGATCTGACCAATTTCCCCTGATTTTACCCCTAGGCTATTTACGACATCGGCAGCCTCAGTCACTTTGCTACTAATGGCTTGCATCTCATCAACGGCTTTTCTAACAACGCTATTCCCATTGGAGGCCTTCTCTGAGGTAGCAAGTGATCCCGTCGTCACCTTTTGGATATCGTTGGTGATCGTCTGCATATGCACAGCAACTAGTTGAGCCGACTGTGCAGTAGCATCTACCCCCGTGAGTTTCTGTTGAACACCGTCAGACACTTCCTGAATGGAAGTAGCAATTTGTTCTGTTGTCCTGCTACCCTCATCAGCACTGGCAGTCAGTTCCTCAGCAGAAGCGGCTAATTGCTGTGAACTGTTAACAATTCCCTCAATAATCCCCTTAAAGTTCCCGATCATCGAGTTTAAGTTTCCTGTCATCTGGCCGAACTCATCTTTCGATCGAACCACTATGCTTTTGCTAAGATCCCCCTGTACAATTGCTGTTGCAAACTGGTTAACTATTTTAATATTGTTAACAATATAGCGGCTATAAAAGAGAAGAACGACAACTATGACTACGATTGCCAAGCCAAAAATTGTCAGCATCCTATATAACAATGCCTTTAAAGGGGCCAATAAGTCAGCCTCTGAAACATCTATTGCCAAAGTCCAGCCAAATCCAGGAACCGGTGCATAATACACCCTTCTCGTTCCTTCTCTGGAATAGGTAAACATTCCTTCTTTGCCATTAAACATTGTCTTGGCTGCTTCGCTTAAACTCTTGTTAGAATCTTCCGTGATCTTACCCTTCATCACTTTTGATTGATCTGGATTTGCGAGAAATTGCCCCTCTTTATTTAAGAGGTAAACGTCCGACTTAATATTTAAATGAATATCACGGATTAAATTCTGCAGGGTAATAAAATCAAGATCTCCAGTAACGATACCCTTGAAGTTTCCTTGCTTATCATAAAATGGAGCACTGCTTGTTAACATCGTTACCTTGGTCGTGTCATCATAAAATGGATCTGTCCAAACTATTTTCTCCTTTGAATTCTTACCAATCTTATACCATTCCTGATTAGGGTAGTCATATTTCTCGTTGGCATATTCCTCCGTGAAAATCACCTTATCTTTATCCTTGTAGGCATAAGGTCCGAAGTATTTTACGTCATTCTTATAGGCATAAGGTTCATACCACACTCCCGTCCCGAACGTGACACGACTGGCTGCAACAGTTTTCTCTAATAAACTAGTGTACTGTTCTGGACTTAATCCATCGCCAACGGACTCTACTGTACTGGCAAGCCCCTGTACCACAGCACTATGTTCAGTTAGTTGTTTCTCAATATCACTTATTGTTCCCTGTAACTTGGCACTCATCTTATTTTGGATTTCATTGCTCAGCAGTGATTGGGAGTAATTATAACTAATGGCCGTCATGACTACTAATGTCACAATTATTAAGGGTAAAATAGTAAGCATTGTTTTACCACGAACACTAGAAACATTAAATAATCTCTTGAACATAACATCATCTCCTCTCAAATCAGAAAATTTAAAGTTCTCGCATGTAACCCTTTATTTCGCGTCCTTGAAAACTCATTGTTTGAACCCTCTATCAGCCTCCACTCCACCCTAAATAGAGAACTTGGCTGGCACCAAGTTGGGTAGTGCAAAAATGTCTATCTACCGAACCTTCAGCAGATAGACATTTGTCATGTACGTTTCTGCAACCCGGCTATCTTTGACAGACTTCTGTACTATCCTAAGACCCGTGGCTTTGCGTCTCTATCTCTCGATAGATTTGCCCCTTATGATTTTGTATACTTAGCATCGTCTATGTGCTAATGTGCTAATAATCGCCTATATTGAGGGTATCATTCTACAAAAATACCGTTTTTCCTTTAAAATTTTTAGAAAAATTAATTCTTAGTCATTGGAACCAAAATATTAGTTGACAAGACAACACTAAAATAACGATTTCCGCGGTTTACCCGTTGCCTCTTAGATATTTCATAGATCAGACTCTTGTCCTTATCACAGCTCAGGGATTGAAAAAAGAATCTCTGTCCAAAAGTTACCACGAATATCAATGGTCTAATCGCAGAAATTAGTATTATAGTTTTAAATCAGTAATGTCTTTTAAAAAAGGCAAAACCACCATAAAATGGGGAGGTATTAATTATGACGAAGTCCAATTCACATGGAACTAAGGATACTGTCGCAACTGAATTGACTGTACAACGTACTACAAATCGCATCCCCAATGTTGGTGGGAAAATTTTCCGTCGCACGTCCGAAAGCGCTGTCAGAACCCGTTAATTCTTCTGTCAGATACTGAAAAATACAGACGCTCTTATCTAAGAGCGTCTGTATTTTTCAGTTGCCGTTATTTCATATCTCATACGTAAAAACTGTTGAATCCGACTTACTGCTTCTTGAAGGACACTTTCATTTTGCACCATTGCCACCCTCACATACCCTTCCCCATGCTCTCCAAAAGCCACCCCAGGCACAACAATCACACCAGCTTCTCGAGCTAAATCCATCGCAAAGGATACTGAGTCTTGTTCTGTAGGAACGGGTGCCCAGATAAACATCGAACCTTGTGGAATCGGCATTTTCCAACCCACTAAGGCACAGCCCTCAATCAAGAGGTCCCGCCGTCTCTGATAAGCGCTCCGATTCTCTTCAATCGAGTCC
>JAJYAS010000144.1 GCA_021779415.1 Bacillota bacterium | reverse complement strand
TGCCAATGAGGTCTGTTTCCAAGTTAACGCTTGCGCCAATTCCTTTTAACCCCAGCGTCGTTTCCTTAAACGTATGGGGAATTAGGGAGACCGTAAAATAATCTGCTTCGACATCAATGATCGTTAGAGAAATTCCGTCGATCGCAATCGATCCCTTTGGCAACATTGCGGAAAGGAGGGCAGGAGGAGCGCTGATTTCGTAGACTTGCGCGATGCCCCAAGGGGTAATCTGGCGAATATGGCCAACCCCGTCGACATGTCCACTGACCAAATGTCCACCTAATCGGGTTTGGAGTTGTAAGGCTCGTTCTAAGTTAACATGGCTTCCGCCTTTAAGATCGGCTAAATTCGTCTTTGCCAAGGTTTCGGCCATGACATCCACGGTGAATTCACGTTCGCTTTTTCGAATGACGGTTAAGCAGACTCCGTTGATGGCGATGCTATCTCCAATTTGAGTGCCATCAAGGACCTTCCTTCCTTCGAGAGTGAGCTGCCCTGATTCTGGCAAAAGACGAAGAGTTCGAACGATGCCAAGTTCTTCTACAATTCCAGTAAACACTTGTATTCCCTCCCAAAGGCGCCCTGTTTAGATTTTAATCTAACTTTGATAGAGTTTAAATTAAATCCCTAATTATAGATAACCAGTAACATGAAGATCGCCAGTTTCCATATCAATGTGAAGATTTTGAAGCGCTTTGGCTTCCGACATAGACTTGACATGTAAACCTGAAAGGGGAGAAGGACCATTTCCTCCCACTAGCTTAGGTGCGATGAAAAGTTCGAGTTTGTCAACCAACTCTTCTTGGATGAGTGAGCCCGCCAGTCCACCGCCTCCTTCTAGTAAGACACTTGTCCAACCGCGACGAACAAGGTCCCGCAACAGCTTTTCCAGCGGAACATGTCGTGGCGAGTTATACTGCCAGATTTCGACCTGGTCCAATCCTTTGAGACGTTCAACCTTGTCAGCGGGGGCTGCTTGAGTGGTGGCGATGATACACGGACTGTGTGTTGAGGCAGTAAGCACTTGAGCGTTCTCCGGAAGGCGTAACTGTCCGTCAACAACGAGCCGAATAGGGTCTTTTCCGTCGGGTAGACGGCAGGTGAGGGCAGGGTCATCCTGGATGACTGTTTCACTGCCGACAAGGATGACGTCATAGCGATCACGTAGTTGATGGGCATAATGCCTAGACTCTTCATTACTAACCCAACGGGAACTTCCCGTCTCAGTAGCAATTTTGCCATCCAAGGTCATTGCTACTTTATAAACAACAAAGGGTAATTCCGTGGTAATAGCCTTAATAAAGACTTCGTTCATGGTAGCGGCTTCCGGTAACAGAACACCCACTTCTACCTGAATTCCGGCTTCACGCAAGCGGTCTATTCCACGACCCGCGACCAGTGGGTTCGGATCTCTCATGGCCACGACAACTCGCTTGATTTCGGCACTTATCAGTGCGTCGGCACAAGGTGGTGTGCGGCCAAAATGCGAGCAAGGTTCCAAGGTGACGTAAGCCGTAGCACCGTGCGCCAGATGTCCGGCAGCTGCTAGAGCGTGTACTTCCGCGTGAGGAGTCCCTGCCTTTAGGTGATACCCTTCTCCGACAATTTGTTCATCTTTGACGATAACACACCCAACTAGAGGATTAGGACTCGTTCTGCCCCTTGCTGTTTCTGCCAACTCGAGTGCTCTTTTCATATATGTTTCATCGTTGAAATTTGTAGAGATTAATTCGTACACTGTAAAGTTCCTTTCTTAGAATTTAGGAGTTAGTGTCTCCAAAAAACCGTGAAAATAGAAAATAAAAAAACACCCGTTTTTCTCTGGGTGTTGGGTCAGAAAGTCACAGCTCAAAAAAAGCGCACATACGCTTAATTCCAAGTGTTCCTCTTCTCATCCAGACTTTACTGTCGGCCCCGGAATGACACCGGGTCTGCCAAAAGGCTCGCGGGCTTTACCGCCGGTAGGGAATTTCACCCAACCCCAGAGGATTGTTACTATATATTAAATTAGTTTATAGTTTACTCTTTAGTTTTGATTTTAGCAACCCTATTATTTTCCATGTAAGGCGAGAAATTCATCACGCAGTAAACCCATGAGAATAACGTCGTGATAGTTTCCCATAACGAAACGCGCCTTGCGCTGGCGTCCTTCGATCTTAAAACCGACCTTTTCATACGCCTTAATCGCTCGGATATTTTCATCCCAGGTATCTAAGGATATTCGGTGGAAATTCCACTGAGTAAAAAGGAACTGTGCAAACGTAATCAATGCATCTGTGCCATACCCTTTGCCCCAATATGTTTTATTACCAATAACAATGAAGAGGGTAACGGATTGTCCTGGGATGTTGAGTTCTTTAAAACCTATTGTTCCAATGAGTAAATCTTTCTCATCCAAAATGGCATAGCGGTATGTCTCTGATGAACCGTCAAGAAACTTAGCTGCGACCTCATCTTTGCTCAAGAGTGTATTTAACGGCCAAGCGCCACTCGACCATAGATTAACCTCTTGGTCATTGTACCATTTATACAAAGCATCAATGTCATCTTCTTCAAGTGAACGAATGGCTGTCTTCTGACCTTTTAGCATATAAAAGACTCCTTAAAATTAAATAATTCGCGCTGAATCTTATCATACCATTATTTTAAGACTAAGAACAAACTGAGGTGGGGAAACTTGAGGAACTTGGTATTCACTTATCATTTAAAAAATAAGGTTGACAGAATTGAATCGATTTGTTATTATAATACACGTTCTATAAAACGGGGCGTGGCGCAGTTTGGTAGCGTGCTTGGTTCGGGACCAAGAGGCCGTGGGTTCGAATCCCGTCGCCCCGACCATATAGGTCTACCCTAGTTTAATTGAATTAAAACCACTCTAAAGTAGTATTTTAGAGTGGTTTTTTTATTTAAAAATTACTCTAGCTAATCTCTATACGGAGAGACCTTCTTGATTGCTACGTGTTATATTTTAGGATATACTTTAGACGAGCCTATAACACAAGAATGTTTTGCGGTGCTTTTATAGAGGAGAGAAAAGATTTGAGGAAAATAGGGATCGTTATGGATTCTACAGGATATTTGAGCAACGATATTCTAGAGCAGTTTCAGATTAACGTTGTACCCCTCACAGTTAACATCGGGGATGAAACGTTTTCTGAACTTGAATTATCCAATGTTGTTTTTTTTGAAAAGTTACGTCATATCTCTGGTTTGTCCACCACGTCACAACCTCCCGTCGGCGCATTTCTTCAAACTTATGAAGCGTTATTTTCCCAAGGGATTGAGGAGATTGTCAGCCTTCATCTCTCTGCTGCAATAAGTGGGACACTGCACTCTGCTCAGATGGCGAAAGATTTGGCATCTAGTCCGAATATCCACATTTTCGATTCCAAGTCCTCTGCCTTGGGGCTTGGTGCTCTGGCTTGGGCAGCAGCAGAATGGGCCGAAGAAGGGTTACATGCATCAGAAATTATGATGAATCTTGATAACTTAAAACAACAGACGGAACTCTATTTCATAGTCAATACGCTTGAAAATTTGCGTAAAGGTGGTCGAATTGGAGGGGCGGCAGCCTTGGTAGGCACGTTGCTGCAAATTAAACCGATCTTATATTTTAATCAGCGCGCAGAAATCGATGTCTTTGATAAGGTGCGTTCACGTTCGCGGGCTTGGCAACGTGTTCTCGATGAATTAACGAGGGCTTTGTCTACGGGAAAGCGCTACCGTATTTGTGTAATGCATGTCAATATACCTAAAGAAGGAGAAACCTTACTTAACGAACTTCAGATTCGCTTTCCAGAGCATGAGGTTCGTTTATTCGAAGCTGGGGCTGTTATTGCGACCCATGTCGGATCTGGTGCATTTGGACTGACGTTCCATCCTTGGCCCCTCGCATAAAAGTAACTGGTTTTGATGGAGTAGAAATCCATTCGGCGCACGGTTATTTGCTTAATCAATTTTTTTCACCCTTAACCAATCACCGTTCAGATCAATACGGGGGGGCGTTCACGGCCGAATTCGAATACACCTAGAGATTATTGAGGCAATTTGGGCAGAAGTGGGGAACGATTTCCCAATCTTATTGCGATTAGGTGCTTCGGATTATCTTGAGGGAAGAACGACGATTGAGGACAGCCAAGTAGCAGCACGTGAATTTGAGAAGGCTGGCATTCATGTTCTTGATATTTCAGGAGGGTTCTCAGGATATGAGGTGCCTGGACTCGTCGGGCAAGGTTATTTTTCTCCTTTTTCAGAGGCCATTAAGAACGTAGTATCCGCACCATTAATTCTCACCGGGGGAATTACAGAACCCCAGGCAGCGGAACAGTTATTAGAAGAAGGAAAAGCAGATTTGATCGGCGTAGGAAGAGCGATTCTCATGGATTCCCAATGGGCGGAAACGTGCGATCGCATCCTGTTAAAATACTTATATCTTTTAAAGAATTTCAACAACTGTTCCAAGGAAAATCGATTTACATAACGGATAGTGTTCTAGAGATGCAACACATCCGTTTTCTGGGAGGTAATACCTTGTCAAGGTATTACGTAGTAATAGTTAGACGGAACATTTACTTAGTAAAAACAAATATTAGAAAATTCTAAATATTAAACAATTTACTGAATATTAAAATTTGTATATAGGTTTAATTATTCAATAAAAAGAAAAGTAAAAAACAACAAATAAATTCAGAAAGTTTGCAGGATTTAAACAATAAAAAAAGAATATAATGTTTAAAGGCCATTGTCTTTCCGGAGAAGTCTAAAGAATAAACACCCAGAAGGAGTGCAAGCCGTTGAAAATCGCAATCTCAGGCAAAGGTGGGGTTGGTAAAACCACGTTTGCTGCAAATTTTGCTCGTTGGCTATCGTTGCAGGGAATAACAGTTTTGGCAGTCGATGCGGACCCTGATGCCAGCCTTGGCTCAGTCATGGGAATCTCAGATGATGTTCTTGCGGACTTAAAACCCATTGTCGACATGAAAGAACTAATTGAAGAGCGAATGGGTGGCAGCGGTACCTTTTATCCTTTAAACCCCAATGTGGATGACATACTGGACGATTACTGTGTTTCAGTGGGCCCAATTCGTTTCTTTCGTATGGGGAACATCAAGGGGGGAGGAACCTCCTGCTATTGTAGAGAAAACAGCTTTCTCCAAGCTTTGGTTAACTCATTAATCCTTGGGGAACAAGATACGGTTATTTTAGATATGGGTGCAGGCATTGAACAACTCACACGGGGTACAGCTATGGGTGTTGACGTCTTAGTCATCGTTACCGAACCAAGTAAAGTTAGTGTACAAACTGTAAAAGTTATTCAACAATTAGCGCTTGAATTGGGCATTCCTCGTGTGGTTGTCATTGGGAATAAAATCCGCAATGCTAAAGATGAAGGTTTTCTTAGAGACCGCTTTTCTTCAGAACAGCTGATCGGTCTGATCCCTTACAGCGACGAACTGTTGGAAATGTCCATAAATACAGGGAGTGATGAATTGCCTGAAGGGTCTCTGGGAGTTAAGCTCAATACAATCTATCAAAAGATTACCGATGAAGGGAGATGAAAGAGGTTTTCGTTTGGAGAAATGAGAGTAATGAGAAGAGATATTAAAAAAGAGGAGGTTGTAAAATGCCTAGATATCGGGATTTGACCCACACCGCTCGTCCTTCGGACGCTCCACGAGTCGTTGATCCTAAGAATCCCATTCGTACGACCGACCCTGGCGCACTGCAAATGTTAAAAATGATCCAGGATAAAAAAATCGAGACGGTTTATGACCGCGTAGTTGCACAACAACCGCAGTGTACCTTTGGATATAATGGAATATGTTGCCGGATTTGTATTGCCGGTCCTTGTCGCGTGAAAAAGGAGGAGGGTCCTAGTAGTCGAGGAATATGCGGTGCAACTGCGTACACCATCGTTTCTCGTAACCTAGTCCGAATGATTGCAGGAGGAGCTGCATCCCACTCAGAGCACGCGCGCCATGTCCTGCATACAGCTCATGCTTTAGTCGATGGACATGCCGACGATTATGAAATCAAATCCCCGGCAAAGCTTCAAAAACTAGCTGAAAAACTAGGAGTTGCTACCCTTGACCGTGAGGAGAAAGACATCCTTAGAGATGTTGTAGAGATTGGGTATTCAGATTTCGGGCGTTACCAAGATCGTCCGCTAGCCTTTTTGGACTCCTTCATGACAGAAGGACGACGCAGGAAATTCCAGCACACGAATATTATGCCGAGGAATATTGATGGATCTATTACTGAACTTATCGCACAAACGGCCATGGGCGTTGATAGTGATCCAGTAAATATTATTTTCGGGGGACTTAAAAGCTCACTTGCCGACTTAGGTGGGGAATATATCGGAACAAGTCTCAGCGACGTTTTGTTTGGAATCCCCGAACCCATAGTCTCGGAGGCCAATCTGGGAGTAATCAACCCTAAAATGGTGAATATAGCAGTTCACGGGCATAACCCGGTTTTGAGCGAAATGGTTGTTGCAGCTGCGCGAGCCATGAAAGATGATGCAGTAAAGGCTGGAGCTGAAGGAGTAAATATCGTAGGGATATGTTGTACCGGTAATGAGTTGCTCATGCGCGAAGGTGTGTATCTAGCAACCTCTTCCGCCTCACAGGAAATGGCCATCTTGACTGGTGCCCTAGATGCGATGGTTGTTGATATTCAGTGTATCTATCCTGCGGTGCAAACTGTTGCAGAATGTTTCCATACCAAAGTTATTACAACAGAGGCAATCATGAAAATCCCTGGTGCCCAACATATCGCCTTCAATACAACTTCGGCTATGAATGATGCCAAGAAACTTATTAGCATTGCTATTGAAGCCTATAAACATCGGGATCCTAAGAAAATCTCCATTCCTAGCGAAAAGCATAAGCTTGTGGCTGGTTTCAGCGTAGAAGCTCTCATGGAAATTTTCTCAAAGATCTGCCCGGAACGTCCGATTTCTGTGTTAACAGATGCTATCCTGAGCGGACAGCTCAAAGGGGTCGCTCTGATGGCCGGATGTAACAATTTAAAACGAGCCCAAGATGAATCCCACATTACTGTCTTAAAAGAACTAGTGAAAAATGACGTTTTCGTTATTTCAACTGGTTGCTCATCAGGAGCTTATGCTAAATTCGGCCTCATGTCCCCCTTAGCCGTTGAAGCTTATGCGGGTGAAGGTCTTAAAGCGTTCTTAAGCACTCTAGAAGCTGCAAATCCACAATTGTCAACGGGTCTTCCGTTAGTCTTCCATGTTGGCTCTTGCGTGGATAACAGCCGTGGCGCAGATTTGGCTGTCGCAATGGCTAATGAACTGGGTGTCGATATCCCGAAAGTTCCCTTTGTAGCCTCTGCTCCGGAAGCTATGCATGAAAAAGCAGTCGCAATCGGTTCGTGGTGTGTTTCCCTCGGGTTACCTACTCACGTTGGATCTCTGCCTCCTCTTGAAGGGAGTGATCTTGTCTATGGTATCGCGACCCAAATTGCCCATGACGTGTTCGGCGGTAATTTTATTTTTGAAGTAGATCCTAACATTGGTGCCAAAAAACTCTTAGATGCGCTAGAGTATCGGACTTGGAAGTTGGGTATCCATAAAAAGACTGCAGAAAAAAATAACACGGCACTCGCCCAAGGTTGGTAAGAAAGGAGGAACGTTTATGTCGATGGAACAAATTTATGCTGATGCAATTAAAGACCCAAGCATTCAA
>JAJYAS010000143.1 GCA_021779415.1 Bacillota bacterium | reverse complement strand
CCAAAGCGTTATCGACTCCTTGGTAGCAGATCATCTCTTATCTGATAAATACGCGGCCAAGCTAGTTATCCTGGAAGAGTATTTTAACAAGGGTAAAACCATTAAAGCTATTTCGACTGAGCTGGCTGCACTCGCAAACACTCTAAGTGTCCAGGAGGATAAAGAGGCTCAGGACATCGACTTGATAAAAACAAAAGTCCAGTTGGCCAATGCGGAGTATCAGCTTATCGAAAATGCGTTAATGCCCGAACCATATTTAAGGCTCTTAGAGTATAACAAATCCATTGGTGAGATCGATTTATTGATAAACGGTGATGCCCAGCAGATAGTCGATCGTGAAAAGAAAGCTGCAGAGGCACGTGCGGCCAAAGCTGCTGCGATCCCAAAAGTGATTGAAGTTATCCCTTCACCTGGGCCTGCTCAAATTCCCAGTGTCGGGAACTCAGTCTTCGAAAATGTACCTCCCTCGAGAAGTACGATTACTGCCACATACGAGGTCACTGGAACTGACGATCAGTTATCCGAGCTAGAAGCATATATGGACGCATTCACAATGAAAAACAATTTTAGCTGGATAATTATCGAAAAATCAGTAGACGAAGATCCTGACGATGACGACTTCATGAACTAACCAGATTAAGGGGAGATTGACGTTATGAGTTTATCTACACAAATGGAGCGTTTAATGAAAGAGAAAAAAGTAAGTCGTTATAAGCTATCAAAGGCGACCGGAATACCATACACGACGCTCACACAAATAATTAATGGTAGAACAAAGGATCCTCAAATTAACGCTTTAGGCGTGCTAGCTGAGTATTTCAATGTTTCTGTAGACTATATTATTGGAGAATCTGCGAGCTTCATAATCGAAGATAAATTAGAAGAAAAAGGAATTACATTATCTGAGCTTGCAGGTGTTTTGATCGTGGAAGAAAATATCAATGTGGCCATTAAACTTCTTAGAGAAAACGGGTATTCCGTCATTAAACTTAGCAAAAGCCAAATTAAAGATAGAAAAGAGTGCGGAGAGTTAGAAGGGGATAAGGAGTGCTTCGGGTGTTCGTGCAGCGATTGTGTAGTTAGATGACCATACTGCAAATCGACATTGAAACATACAGTAGCACAGACTTGATCAAGTGCGGAGTATACCGTTACGTTGAGGCGCCAGACTTCGAAATCCTGTTATTCGGATACGCCTACGGTGACGATCCGGTTCAGGTGATTGACCTAACGGCCTTCGAAGATATACCCGATCAAGTGCTGCACGATCTGACTAATCCTTCCGTAACTAAAACAGCTTACAACGCCAACTTTGAACGGACTTGTATATCCAAGCAGTATGGTATTGAATGCGATCCGCTCCAGTGGAGTTGCACGTCGGTATGGGCGCTCGCTTTAGGACTACCTGGTAATTTAGCCGGTGTGGCCGAAGTGCTCAAGTTGGATGCACAGAAGGACGCAAAGGGCAAAGCCTTAATCAAATATTTCTCCATCCCCTGCAAACCGACAAAGACCAACGGCATGAGGGAGCGCAACTATCCGCATCATGATCCAGAGAAGTGGGATGAGTACCGAGAGTATAACCGGCAGGACGTAGTAGTCGAACGCGAGGTACGTCGAAAGCTTGAACGATTCCCGATCCCATCTCACGAGTGGAAATTGTGGGCTCTCGATCAGAGAATAAATGACAGAGGCGTTCGACTCGATCCAGTGTTATTCAACCAAGCGATCACCTGCGACAACCTTTACGAGACACGGCTAGTGCAAGAGGCACAGGAGCTTACTAACCTGGACAACCCTAACAGTTTAGCACAGATCAAAGAATGGTTGGCTGAGCAAGGTTTAGACACGCCTGACGGGCTTTCAAAGGATTACATGACGGGGTTACTGGACGCGGCACCCAACGATGAGACCCGCCGGATGTTAGAACTTCGGCAGGAGATGTCTAAGACCAGCGTGGACAAATACAACGCTATGGATCGCAGCATGTGCGCCGATGAGAGGGCAAGAGGGTTGCTTCAATTTTGCGGAGCGAACAGGACATGGCGCTGGGCCGGTCGTCTGATCCAGGTGCAAAATCTCCCTCAAAACAAATTTAAGGACTTGGCCTTAGCGAGGGAGACGCTAAGATCCGGAGACTTTGAGCTGGTGGAAATGCTATTTGGATCCCCACCGTTTGTACTTAGTCAGCTGATCCGCACAGCGTTCATTCCCTCCGACGGTTGCCGGTTCATCGTGTCAGACTTCAGCGCCATTGAGGCCAGGGTAATCGCTTGGTTAGCTGATGAGCAGTGGGTGCTCGAGGTATTCAAGGGACACGGGAAGATCTACGAAGCCACAGCAGCCAACATGTTTAATGTCGCACTGGAGACGATCGTCAAGGGCCACGCGAATTATGCGCTGAGGGCAAAGGGTAAGATTGCGACGCTCGCCTGCGGATTTCAGGGTGGTGAGAAAGCCTTGGAAGTAATGGACTCTAAACATGAGATCGATCCGGACGAGTATCCCCGCCTAGTCAAGCAGTGGCGAGACGCAAACCCTAATATTCGCAAACTATGGTACGCCACTGAGGACGCAGCTGTCACAGCGGTGAGAGATAAAACGACAGTAAAGTTAGCGCATGGAGTTCAGTATCGATATGAAGCAGGCATGCTGTTCGCGGATCTGCCGAGTGGCCGAAGCCTGGCATATGTGAATCCACGGATTAAGCATGAGCCGAAGTTCAACAAAGACGGCCTCGTCTTCGATGGGATGGACCAGGTGAAAAAGAAATGGATGTCACACCGAACATACGGAGGCCGGTTGGTGGAGAATCTTGTTCAGGCTATCGCTCGAGACTGTTTGGCCGAGAGTATGATGCGAGTAGATGCTGAGGGGTACGTGACCGTGATGCACGTGCATGACGAAGTGGTGCTAGACGTTCCAATCGGGACCGGATCACTGGAGCACGTAACGACTGTGATGGGCAACCCGATCAGCTGGGCTCCAGGACTGCCGATGAGGGCAGCAGGGTTTGAGTGTGATTTCTACATGAAAGATTGAGGTGGAGAAATGAATAATCCTGAATTTACACCGGGACCGTGGAAAATTGAAAAGTGTCAATGCGGGCATTCTGCTTGTCGAAGCCATTTAGTAAGCGCGATAGGCGCTGACGGAAGGTGTTCTTTAGAAAATGCGCAACTTATTGCCGCGGCTCCTGATTTGTACGAAGCGCTGAACGAACTATTTGAGCTCCTTGAGGATAAAATGCCTGACTGGTATCTCAAGAGGCATTTCAATACCGCGAGTCACGCATTAATCAAAGCCGGGGGTGAGAGTAGATGATTCTTAATAGATCCCAGAAACAAGAGCTCTTGACCAAACACGCTAAATTCTTCGCTGCCGATAAAAACGCGACAAATAAAGTCTTTCAAGGAATTCGTTATCTAAAGGATGGCACCGCTTGCGTGACGGATACCCACACCCTTCTCCGGATCAAAGACGTTTCATCCTCCACCGAGGAGCGAACGATTCATGCCATTACTGGTGCAGAGCTAGAGGGGGTGTTCCCGTCTAAAGACTCAATAGACAATCTGCTTTACTGGAATCAGGTGAATCAGATAACCCTAGAAACTTCCGCTCAAATAGAGCTCGTTACTAAATATGCAAGGATTGCCCAGCTGATCGAAAAAGAGCTTAAGTCCTATGACAAAATCGTAAAGGTTGCTCTTAACAAAGCAAATGCTTTCTTGCAGGTATCGGACCAAGGTGTTGAATTGAATGTTCACCTCGGGGAGCTCGCGCAAGACCAGAACGAAACGTGGAGTTTTAACGCGGATTACTTATACAACGCTTTTAACATTTTCAAGAGTGCGAAATCAAATTCAATCGTTATCAAGTTCAGGCACCAGAACGACGCGATAGTCCTCCGCGATGAGGAGAATGGAATCGATGTCCTGATTCTACCCATACGCTCGAGAATGTAAAGGAGGGGGATAAACTGAGTGAACTTTAAAGCAAAAAAGGCATTGGATCAACTCGGAGCAATGCCTGGTATGTCCAGTGTAAAAGATCAGATCGAACAAATGACATCGTTCGCTCGGGTATCTAAACTCCGAGAGCGAAACGGGCTAAAGGCAGAACCGCATTCCAATCACATGGTTTTCACAGGCAACCCAGGGACGGGAAAGTCGACAGCAGCCAGGTTAATTGGACAAGCGTTTGCGGCATTGGGGCTACTAAAATCTAACAGAGATACTCCGCCATTTGTCGAAGTGCATCATGCCGATTTCGTAAGTAGGTACGTCGGGGATGAGGAAAAGGCCATAGTTAAAAAGTTTCAAGAGGCAAAAGGCGGGGTTCTATTTATCGACGAGGCTTACACCCTTTTGGGAACATCGGAAGCTAAGACTAGCGAGAAGACAGTGGGGGCCATTGTCCAGATGTTAGAGGATATGCGAGATGAGCTGGTTGTTATCGTGGCGGGGTACCCAAAGGAGATGGAGGAACTCCTAGATTGTAATCCAGGACTCAGGTCTCGCTTCTCGAACGTGATTCACTTCCCGGATTACGATACGAAGGACCTTGTCAAAATCGCAGAGTTCATGTGCTCCGAACGCGATTACAGTATGACTGCTGAATTTCGTCAAGGTTTAGGCCACCAACTACGACAAGAGAAACTACAACCCAATTTCGGAAACGCCAGAACAGTTCGCAATCGTATTGAACAGGCTATTAAAAAGCAATCCGTTCGTGTGGGACATATGTCTAATCCCGTTCGGCGTGATCTGGTCCTACTAACAGGCGATGACATCCAGGTAGAGATAAAAGAGATACCCAATGAAAAGATTGTATTGACCCAGACCCTTCAACGAATTCAGGATCGTTTACAGGAGATCGAGTTCGACGATCTACTGGCATGAGAGGTGAGAACCAATGGAACTAGACATTAGCTTCGGAAAGCACCGGGCCGACACGAACTGGAAGCCGGAATACCCGACTTGGGATGAGTTCGTCGACAAGTTGCGCAAGGTCAGACGCACGTCCGAGACGATGGATCAATACGAAAAAATGAATAATATCGCCCGCGGTAAGCTCAAAGACGGTCCGGCCTTCGTGGGCGGACTCGTCCGGGGCGGGCGACGTAAAAAGGAAAACGTAGACACACGGAGTTTGATTACCCTGGACGTGGATCACGCGGACGAGGGCTTCCTATTCGCCTGTGAGCTCGTGCTAGGCGGGACGGCCTACGTAATCTACTCCACGCACAGCCATCGACCTGAGAAGCCCAAATACCGTCTACTCGTGCCCGTTGATCGTGCTATGAGTCCAGACGAGTATGCAGCGGTTAGTCGTAAACTATCAGAGCAGATCGGCATGGAGTATTTCGATAAAACGACCTTCGACGTGCACCGGCTGATGTACCTACCGAGTTGTAGTAAAGATGCTGAGCCGATGCTCGAGGTATACGAAGGTGACCCTTTAAACGTCGATGGAGTCTTAGCCCAATACACTGATTGGCGGGATCCGCTTCAGTGGCCACGACACGTTGATGATAAGGCGCAGCGGCAAACGTCCAAGCGTATGGAGGATCCTAAAGCCAAGCTCGGGGTAGTAGGGGCCTTTTGCCGCTGCTACCCCATCAGCGAGGCCATTGATACCTTCCTGCCGGAGACATACGAGCCGGTAGACGATGGCCTTACACGGTATACTCACGTTGGCTCCAGTAGCTTTGGGGGATTGGTCGTGTATGACGAGGACACGTTCGCTTATTCGCATCATGAGAGTGATCCGTGTAGTGGTAGAGAGGTTAATGCCTTCGATTTGGTCCGGCTGCACAAGTTCGGGAAGTTGGACGATCGGGCAAGTGAGAAAACCAATATCGATAAACTGCCGAGTCATACGGCCATGGTCGCGTTCGCCACTCAAGACGGCAAAGTAAAGCGGGAGAGATTATCAGAGCTGTCGGACGACTTCGACGGGACTGAGCCTGAGGAGAAGGTCGAAAAAAAGCCTGGTGACGTTGACTGGATCGATCAGCTGAAAATGAACACAAAGAGTGGATTTCCCCTATCGACGTCTCGAAATGTGGAGGTCATCTTGTCAAATGGGTTGTGGGATGGGGTACTTGCTTATGATGCTTTTGGTAATACAGAGGTCATTCGAAAGAAATTACCATGGCGTGATCGAGAGCGAAAACACGAGGATTACGAACCATGGTTAGGGGCCGACGACAAGAGACTCCAGCACTGGTTCGGAAAGAAATATGAGATCAAATCAGCAAATATCATTCAGAACGCTTTCACCGAGGTGGCGCATATCAACCGGTTCCATCCTATTATTGAATACCTGGAGGCGCAGGAGTGGGATGGATCCCCGCGGATCGATCGGCTATTTATAGATTACTTAGGAGCAGAAGACTCGGATTATGTAAAAGAAGTAACCCGGAAAATGTTCATAGCGGCTGTCAAAAGACTTTATGAGCCGGGATGCAAATTCGACTATATGCTGGTATTGGTTGGCCCGCAAGGAGCCGGTAAAAGCACGATTGTCCAAATGATGGCAAGGAACTGGTTTAGTGATTCCCTAAAAACCTTTGATTCGAAAGACGCAGGAGAGCATCTACAATCAGCTTGGATATTTGAGTTCGGTGAGTTGGCAGGCATGACTAAGACCGAGGTAGACGAAATCAAGCAGTTCGTCACTAAGCGCAGTGATAAATATCGGGTAGCTTATGACCGTGTCGTTACAGATTTCCCACGCAAATGCGTGTTTTTCGGAACAACAAATAACTGGAATTTCCTGAAGGACCCGACAGGCAACCGTCGCTTCTGGCCGGTTGTGGTCGACCCAGACAAAAGGGGTAAGAACATATTTACAGATCTCTCTGAGTACGAGATCGGACAAATATGGGCGGAGGTCTTGCAAGCATTCAGACTCGGTGAATTGCTTACTCTTTCCCCAGAGATCGAGCAGCAGGCATCCCGCATTCAAGGACTGCATATGGAAGACGACCCCCGTGTCGGACTAATCCAGGAGTGGCTAGAAAAACCTATTGAGGATGAATTCGGCAATGAGACCACTGATCAGAGATTCCTTAATCGTGTATGCGCGTCCCAAGTGTGGGCTGAGTGCCTACACAACAAAGCGGGTTCTATCCGTCCTTGGGAGGCACGTGAGATTTGTGATATTTTCCGTCGCATACCTGGATGGAGGGAACGGAAAAATAGGGCACGCGTACCAGGTTATGGGACACAAACGGTCTTCGAAAAGTGTGACAGATAACCCGATATTTACTGTCACATTGCTGTCACATCTGTCACAAGATTTGTAACAGTTGTAGCAGTAAGGTGACAGATAAAACTAGGTTATCTGATACACATAAAACCCAGTAATACCAAGGGTTAAGAGTATCCTGTGACAGTTGTATCAGTAAAAAACCCTATTAAAGATAATAAGTAATTAGCATAGGAATATAAAAACACGTATAAGCGCACGCCCTATGCAAACGCGTATTTGCGCACATACACGTGTGTGAGAGATTTATCTGTTACAACGATTCAGGAGGACAACTAAATTGCGTGAATCAAAATTAGAACGTCGCTTGGTAAGGGAAGTCGTACGGATCGGAGGGCGAGCGCCGAAGTGGGTATCAACAGGAAACCGAGGTGTCCCAGATCGATTGGTAATTCTCCCAGGCGGACGAACGATATATGTCGAGATGAAAGCACCGGGTAAACCTTTGGAGCCCCTTCAGGTGAGGTGGGCAAAGATCCTTCGTAATCTAGGACATCGAGTTTACAAGATCGACTCCGATGAGGATA
>JAJYAS010000142.1 GCA_021779415.1 Bacillota bacterium | reverse complement strand
CTGCCGTTCCACCCCGTGCGGGTGCGTGGATTGAAACTACGAGCCCACCATTAGAATCGATTGCCCATCCTAGTCGCACCCCGCGCGGGTGCGTGGATTGAAACTTGAATTGCGTTGGTTCATAGCCTTTATTAAGGTCGCACCCCGTGCGGGTGCGTGGATTGAAACTCACTGAGTACCTGTATCTTGTACAGCATATTGTGTCGCACCCCGTGCGGGTGCGTGGATTGAAACTACAGATAGCAATATTACCTACATTGGTAGATGTCGCACCCCGTGCGGGTGCGTGGATTGAAACTGCCAATAGGGGAGTGATTTATGAGCAATCGTAGTCGCACCCCGTGCGGGTGCGTGGATTGAAACCTAAGAAATTTGCGCTAATGGGCCAGGTTCAGGGGTCGCACCCCGTGCGGGTGCGTGGATTGAAACAATGGTCATAGGGTATGGTCCAACCTGCTGTGAAGTCGCACCCCGTGCGGGTGCGTGGATTGAAACACCTGTATGGATAAGTTTTCCCACTTTGTCATGGTCGCACCCCGTGCGGGTGCGTGGATTGAAACTCGCCCCCATAGAGGGCAAAGTATTTGCACTTGGTCGCACCCCGTGCGGGTGCGTGGATTGAAACCCCTAGTTCTGTCATATCCACCATCAGAATAAAGTCGCACCCCGTGCGGGTGCGTGGATTGAAACGTTCGTCAATAGTTACTGCCTCGGATCTCTTTGGTCGCACCCCGTGCGGGTGCGTGGATTGAAACCTATGCCCTCGGGACCATACACGCAAATTTTCGTCGCACCCCGTGCGGGTGCGTGGGCTTTTTTTGCTTTGAGCGCATTTGTTCTATTTATAACCCTGTACTGCGGATTTAGATTTCACTAATGAATTGCAAAGAAATGTCTACGCTTAATGTTATGATCTATGCAACACAGACTGCAAAGATGTAAAAGACTGTGATATTGAACGTCTGAAGAATAATTGACAGAATATTAATAAATAATGCAGAAAGGAAAATGATTGGCAGGAGTTAACAAAAATATGCAGAATTTATGGATATAATAAAGAATGTATCTCATTTGTAAATAAAGGATCGTGTGAAAATTATGAGCGTAAAGGTCTACAATTAACTAATTCGTGATTGAATACCCCAAATTATCGAACAAAGTGGAAAACAGGCTGTCTTTGAAGAGGTTTCCGGTAAGGAATACCTAGAATTATTAAACGCAGAATTGGGTGAAGAACTTCAGGAATATCTAGAGAGCCAGAGTATTGAAGAAATGGCGGACTTAGTTGAAATTGTATATGCGATCTTGGACTATAAGAACGTCTCCTTAGAAGAGTTCGAATTGATCAAGAAGCAAAAAGTGAATGAAAAGGGTGCTTTTAAATCAAAGCTATTTTTTAAAGAAGTTATCGATGGTCCAAGGGGTTGAATATATGACAGTTATCAAGCAGAAGGGAAGTCTTGGCAGTGTTGCCGAAGATCTATTTGTTGAGCTGTTTTGTGACACCTTTGGCCCAGATAAATCACAATATCTTTTTCTCCAGTATCCATTCACCGACATTTATGGCAACAGGCGCTCCATTGACTTTGCTCTGGAAAGTGAGAACTTAAAAATTGCTATAGAAATCGATCTTTTGAATGAAGGTTGGGACAGTCCAAAAACTGAAGTATTGTTTATCCTTACATAGGATGTTTAACATCAAAGAGTATAAGACGGAGGAGTATGTTGTAGCTCGTTTGTCCTCAAAATATACCTATAAACGCATTGGGGCGTAGATTACAAAATGGAAGGATGAATCGTATGAAGATACGTGAGTTAATTGAAAAAAACCGGACCTATCGCCGATTTTATCAAGAGGTAGAGGTAAGTATCGAAACCATAAGGGAATTGATCGATCTGGCGAGGCTTTCTTCGTCGGGTGGGAACCTTCAGTCTTTAAAGTATCTTTTATCTCAGACGCCCGCAACAAACGAACGAATTTTTAAAACCTTAAAATGGGCCGGTTACCTTAAAGATTGGAACGGGCCAGAAGAAGGGGAAAAACCTAGTGCCTATGTAGTCGTGCTTCATGATCGGAAGATTAGTAAAGGTTTCTTTTGGGATCATGGGATTGCTGTACAGAGCATCTTGTTGGGGGCAACCGAACAAGGATTGGGTGGATGCCAATTCGACGCAATCAATCGTGTTAGTCTAGCTCAAGAACTAAGCTTACCAGATCATTTAGAAATCGTAACTGTGATTGCCTTGGGGAAACCAAAAGAAGTGGTGGCCATAGAGAAATTAGATGAATCCGGGGACGTAAAATATTGGAGAGATCAACAAGGAATTCATCATGTGCCTAAACGTGCTCTGGATGACTTAATTTATAATTTATAAAACAGATCTCAACTACGTGCTAACCTCAGAATCAGACATCTTAAGCTGCCCCCCCGGATAGCAGGGCCTTAGCTTGAAAAGGAATATAAAAGATACTCAGTCTCTTGATTCAGCTGAGTCTTCCCAAGATTCTGGTAGAATACCAGGTTGGTAGGGGAAGGTACAATGAGTGACATGAGGGATCCTATTTGCGATTTTTTTCAATAATCCTACGTGTACGGAATAATTACAGGATTACCCTGCCAGAGTGCAGCAATCAAACAGTGAAGGAGAGTTGATTGTGAAAAAGAGTTTAAAAATTTTGCTGAGTGTACTAGCGATAACCTTACTATTAGCCCAAAATACCTGGGCAGCGGAGCTGCCCCAAGCCGGCGTTATTGAGACTTCGGCCAGCAGTTCAATGAACGTGGATCCGGACGCTGTTCAACTTAGTCTGACCGTTAGAACTGAAGAGAGTACCAGCGCATTAGCTCAAGGAAAAAATGCAGCTGCCGTAAGCCAGGCCATAGACCTGCTCGTAAGCGAAGGAATTAGAAAAGATAGTATTAAAACGACGAACTACTCTACCTATTCTTACACTAAGACCAATGGCGACAAGAATGCCAGTGAAGTTACCGTATATTCAACGAACAGCGGTCTGGAAGTTAAGCTTACTCAAGTGGATAAAGTAGAGGAAATTCTTGGCAAACTGGCTGGTATTAACGAAGTTAACGTAAATTCAGTAAACTATTCTGTTCAGGATACCGCAAAATACAAGGAGCAGCTGATTTCTGAGGCTATCGCTGACGCGAAGCAAAATATTCAATATAGTGCAGATGCTATAGGGGTTAAGCTGGATAAATTAAATTCTCTGAGAATAGACTTCAGCTCAGATTCAAATGTTCATCCTTATGTGAGACAAGATAGCGTTTCAGGAACCGCTGTACCTCAGCCGCAAAATCCAGATAAAATTATTATTTCGGCAACAGTAAATATATCCTATTTTGTACAGCAATAAGTAATCCAGCGGTCGCTGGAAGCCTTTTGTTCGTAATAAAATGCGAGGCCCTCGATGAGGTCCTCGCATTTTGCTGTTCTACGTGATATTACACACACGGTGTCGCTAAGCGAAGGAAAGAAAGTCTATGAATTATTCAATGAACCGCGCTTCGTATACAAGAGCTAATGGTATGAACTGTCTGGAACTCAAGGAACAAGCCCAGTTTTGTCAGTAAAGAATAATAGGAGGCTATCAGTACGTTTTTTATAAGAAATACCAGAAAAAAGAGGGATATTCCGATAACAGGCTTGATGGCAAAATGGTATGACAACAGGATATTTATAATTCATCAGGAAACAATAGCTCTGAAGTGTTTTCACAATGATGGAGTGTAAATCGGCAAGGAGGTCGTCTCCGCGGACCGAGGTTTCGCTTGTCCCCTAGTAAACGTAAAGTGATCGACTTTATGGAGTCCTTTAAAGGCAGCGTGGAGAAGAGCAAAAAGCGAAGGAACCGGGGTAATAAAATGACCGCAAAACTCAACGGGTACAACCAAAAAAGGAATTTTGCCAGAACCTTAGAACCGGAAGGGATAACAGAAGTTGCCCAGGAGGGTCTGAGGTATGTGGTTCAGCACCATATAGCCCGTAGAGATCACTACGATTTCCGACTGGAATGGGAGGGAGCTCTGTTGAGTTGGGCAGTACCCAAAGGCCCTTCCTATGATACTCGGGACAAGAGGCTTTCCGTACGGGTGGAGGAGCATCCTCTGGAATACAGGAACTTTGAGGGGACGATTCCCAAAGGGGAATATGGCGGAGGTGTGGTCATGCTCTGGGATGAAGGCTGCTGGGAACCTTACGGTGATGTGGCTGACGGACTCGGTGCAGGTGTGCTGAAGTTTGTTCTGAAAGGACGCAGGCTGAAGGGCAAGTGGGCTCTGGTGCGTTTGAAAAGGAAAGCAGGCGAGAAGCAGGAAGACTGGCTGTTACTTAAAGAAAAAGATGAGTATGCCAAAACTGCCGACGGGATTTCTGAATTTACCACCAGCATCAGAACCGGACGCTCCATGATGGAAATTGAAGAAGGGGAAGACGAAAAGATCACGAGCAACCCCTTCAGCAGTACCGGTGTGCAGCTGGCTCAATTAGTCCATACGGCTCCCAAGGGTGAGGATTGGCTTTATGAGTTGAAATACGACGGCTACAGGATACTGGCCTATATTGAAGGCAACAGCGTCCGGCTTATCACTAGGAACGGCAATGATTATACAAAGCGGTTCCAGGATGTCGCCTCTTCCCTTGTTGAATGGGCCGGCGGTAGGGCGATGATCCTGGACGGCGAAATGGCCATCACCGACGCAGCAGGCAAGACGGATTTTCAGGCACTGCAGAACTATCTGAAAAATCCCCAGGTCCCAAACCTCACCTATATCGTCTTTGATCTCCTGGCCTTGGATGGAGCGGACCTACGGGGACAGCGCCTGATTGATAGGAAGGGAACCCTGGAAGCTTTGCTGCAGAATGCCCCCCAAAACCTCCACTACAGCCGGCATGTGAGAGGAAACGGCAAGGAAAGTTTCCGCGCGGCCTGTGAGGCAGGCATGGAAGGGATCGTCGGCAAAAAAGCCGATTCTGTCTACAGCGGAGCAAGAAACGGCGATTGGATCAAATTTAAATGCGATAAAAGGCAGGAATTCGTCATCGGTGGATATACGCTTTCCGATAGAAAAACGAGCGGAGTAAGTTCCCTGCTCCTTGGCGTCTATGCAGGCGGGGAATTTGTCTATGCCGGACGTGCCGGCACGGGCTTAAGCGAAGCCGACATGAAAGAGCTGGAGGTAAAATTTGCGGGCCTACAGAGAATGGAGCCTCCTTTCCAACTCGCGCCCAAGCCCAGGTCGAAGGAAAAGATCACTTGGCTTGAACCTGAACTGGTCGCGGAAATTAAATTTGCCGAATGGACCGCAGATCATCTCTTAAGGCAGGCCAGCTTCAAAGGCCTGCGGACGGATAAGAATCCTAGGGATATTAAAAAGGAAAACGCAGATGAGGAACCAAAGCTTCCATCAGTTGCTAAAGAAACGGAGAGAGTTGTGGAAGTAAACACCAACGGTATCATCATTGAAGGAATCAAGATCAGCAACCCGGATAAGGTGATCTTTGCCGACTCGGAAATCACTAAAGTGGATGTGATCAGGTATTACGCCCAGGTGGCAGAGCGCATGCTGCCCTATGTGAGCCACAGGGTTCTCAGCATTGTGCGCTGTCCCAATGGCATCTCCCAGACTTGCTTCTATAAAAAGCATCCCGGTCCGGGCAGTAAAGGAATCGTCACCATCCCTATTTCCACCGGTGACGGAGAAATGGAAGACTACTTCTATATTGAGAACCCATCCGGGCTAATCGCCGAAGCACAAATGGGCACCCTGGAATTTCATATCTGGGGAAGCTGCGTGGAACAGCTGGAAACGCCTGATATGATGGTCTTTGATCTGGATCCAGATGAAGGAATGGACCTGAGCAGGGTGCGCCAGGGTGTACGGGATGTGAAAAATATTCTTTCCGAACTTTCCCTAAACTCCTACCTCAAGACCAGCGGCGGCAAAGGCTACCATGTGGTCGTCCCTTTAAAACCTGCCGTGGCCTGGGATAGGTTTCACGATTTTGCCAGGCGCGTCGCCGAAGTGATGGAGCAGAAGTGGCCAGATCGCTACACTAGCAATGTAAGAAAGGCCAAGCGTACCAATAAGATCTTCATCGACTGGATTCGCAACGGCAGAGGTGCTACCAGCATTGCCCCCTATTCCCTGAGAGCGAGGAAAGGGGCCGGGGTGTCCATGCCCATCGCGTGGGCTGAACTGGACGCGGTAGCTCCTGACGGTGTCAATATGGCGGAGGCGCTCCGGAGGATCGGTGGCGATGATCCTTGGCAAGATTTTTTCCGGAATAATCAGCAGCTTAAATGAACAAAACCCTCAATTAGAAAGACTGTTAAATGGTGAGAATATTAAGTTTTAGTACCTTATTTAACTTAACTATTTATCCCCGACAGGTGCTTTGGAGAATGATGGTAATTAGCAAGCTACATCTGTGGGATGGGGGGCGGCCATCTCCAGTGCCGCTGGTTCATTTCGCAACCGCGACAAATGCAACACGGCCAGCCAAATAATAGCGAAACCGATCCATTGGCCAAGGTCGATGGTTTGGTGTAAGATAAGCCAGTTGAGGAGTAAGCCAGTTGCTGGGAAAGCGAGTTCGGCAATAGTTGCATGAGAGGCCTTGACACCATCCAACCCTCGATAATACATCAGGAGACTCAAAAGACTTGGTACGAGGGTTTGAAATAGTAGATTCGCCCAAACCGGTACTAAGCCTAGGGCCTGGCCGAGGGTGCTCCAGTTCGGGTGTTGTACTAAGATAATGAGGGTCAACAGAGGTAGCGCAACAGAAAATCTTAGTGCCGTGACCGTAGTAAACGATACTTTGCCGACGAGGCGCTTGCCCATGACAGTCGAACCGCCCCATAGAGCCGCGGCTCCGATGGCATATAACGATCCCATAAGCTGAGTGCTGCCGCCGGTAGCCGGAATGTGTAAGCCGAAGGTAAGTAGGTAGGCACCGATGAGTACCAAGACCAATAAATACCAAAACTGTTTCACTATGCGTTCTTTAAGTATCCAGGCAGCGAGCAGAACCGTGAAAACGGGCTGTACCTTTTGCAGGATAAGTACGACGTTCGGATTGCCATGTGTAAATCCAGCTGTAAACAGGATGGATGCCAGAGCGGATCCACCCCAAGCAATGAACAGGATGGCTAACCAATCGCCGAGATTCAGGCTCTTGAGCTCATGGCGCTTCATGACGAGTATGGGTATTGCGAAGAATAACAACAACATGTGCTCTAACCAAACAATCTGGGAAGATGTCACATAATTTAGCAATGTCACGATAAAGACACCGTCGAGTCCCCACATAGCGGCACCAAAGGCGATCCACCAGATGCCAAACTGGGACGTTTGTTTTTTCTGTACCAATTTAAAACCCTCCATACTGATCTATTATTTGAATTGAACTTGAACCTCCTTAATGGGTGGAAAGAAACAGTATGCATAAAAAACACCTCGAGGCATTTCTCGAGGCGGCAAATTGAACAGGGCGAAGACAGCTTAGTCTAACCCTGTTGTTCCTTCTCTCATCCGGACTATACCGTCGGCCTTGGAATTTCACCAAGTCAATCGATGCAACAATATTGCTTCACCGAGTCGCGGGCTGGATTGCACGGGCAATCGTCACCGCCGGTAGGGAGTTTCACCCTGCCCCGAAGGTTCATATTCAGTTAATAAATTATATCACAATTTGGAGGGCAGTGGTAGTATAGATTTAGATCAGGTATTTGGAAATACTCCGGATGTAATGGTGTATACTGCACAGCCCAGCCCAGCCCAAGGG
>JAJYAS010000141.1 GCA_021779415.1 Bacillota bacterium | reverse complement strand
ATCAGCATCTGGATAAGTCCGAAATAGAAAGACGTACAGGGCAACTAAAGCTCTTCAAAATATGAACAGGCACGACTTTGCTTTTGGTTTTGGATACCCCGCAGTCTCTGCTGCGGGGAGGTTCATTCGCTGCCTCGCACAGGCTTTCATATGCACAGCGACCAAGGCCACATAAGCATTGCAAAATATGGACGTTGGCTGACCAGCGAAATTGAGTCTTCAGGGAAATCTGCCGGTTATGAAGAACTCCGCAGTACATTTTCCGCCGCACGTTGGGCACATAATACAGTTGTTGTGGGTGGCCAATGGGGAAAGTCCGAGATTGATTTTCCTAAGGTTAATTATCAGTCGACGCAGCCCACTAATCTGAAAATTGCAGATGTATCAATATTTGATTTTACTGTTGGACCTCGAGCAACGCAGCGTCGCCGAGTATTGGTAACGGATAATTTTATCACCGTAGTCGATGATTTAATATCCTCAGAGCGGACAACCTTTGATTGGTTTTTTTATGGCGTCAATAACGCCCAATGGTTTTTCGAAAAGTCCTTCGACAAGAGCATAGCGCAATTTATTACTTACATACCTCAACATTCCACGCCGGATCAGAAGTTGATATGGCGAGAGGCTTATGTAACGGACAAGCCGTGGCAGGGCGTGTTTGTGGTCGATGAGAATGAAAATATCGGCCTTAAGGTCTGGCATTTGGATGTGGCCGGGGGAAAGGCCTGTGCCGGCAGCTTAGTTCCACCAAAGCATGGCGACACAGGACTTTATGATGCGGATAAAATGTACCTCATCTGTCAGCGCAAGGAGGGTGTAGAAGCACATTTTGTTGTGGTTCTCGATCCATTTAAGGGTGAATCTAATATAGAGTCAGTCACACTTGAAAAAAACTCTCCTGACAAAAGAATGATAAAAATTGTATTCAAAAATAATGCAGTTCAATTGTTGTCGATCGGAGAGGGTAAATACTCGTTGCAATAAATATGGCACGAGAGTTATAGACCCCTCCATCAGATTTGCTGATAGTTAAAAATATCTGCTAACAAGCGATAGCATGGGAACAATCATACTAGTGCAAATTATTGCTCCTTCCGCATAGGAGGGGATACATATATGCCAATGGAAAATGGATATCAATATAAAATTGCAGTGATTATTCCGACTTTTAACAGGCAATCCACCTTAAAAGATTGTATTGATGCATTGCTTGCCCAGGATTTAGAGATTTCAGCCTATGAAATCATAGTTGTTGATGATGGATCTACGGATGGGACATCTGAAATGGTACGAGCCTTTTCACATTATCCTAATTTCAGATATATTCGCCAGGATAATGCTGGACCTGCAACGGCAAGAAATGCTGGTGCAAAATTGGCAGAGGGCAAGTTACTGCTTTTTCTGGATGATGATGTCATTGCATCGAAGTCGCTTCTTAGGTCGCACGTTGACGCGCATAACAAAGATAATAATACTGCAGTGTTAGGGTATACGCCCTTTGATCCAAAATGTATTAGGAATAGGAACACAGCTTACTACAAATTAAAATGGGACAACATGTTTGAGATGTTCAGTGCCTCTATTGAACCGCTGCACTATAATTATTTCATGTCATTAAATATATCATTGAGAAAAAGCGTATTTGATGTTACTGGAGGTTTCGATCAAAGGTTCAGGCGGGCTGATTTTGAGGATACTGAATATGGTTATCGGTTAATGCTTGTAGGAGTCCCTTTGGTTTTTTGTAAGCAGGCACTTGCACTCCATAGATATGAAACAACGTTCAAGAAAAGCTGCAGCCGCAAGTTTAAGAGTGGCTATATGGCGGGAACACTTTTTAAAACTTTTCCCTATCTCAGAAATGATTTCTTGGTTGATTACTCCCTCAATCAAATTAACAAGAATGATCCCCTCAGGATAAAAGCAAAGAAGTTTACAAAAAAAATATTATTTCACTCTATTATTCTTAACGCGCTGCAGAAAATCATAGACATATTCTCGCTTATAATACCAACACGAACTCTGCAGTATTGTTTTGGCGTAACAGAATCGAATTGGTATGCTATCGGCTTTCGAAAAGGGTATTTCAACAGTGCACGTGAGAAATAAATCAAATAGGTTTAGATGACATCCAATCTAAAAATAGGGTTTGATGCGAGAATACTTGTGGGAAAGGGTCGCGGAATGCAGCGTGCAACCTGGGGACTCATCAAGGGGTTGGCCAGACAGGGGGCAGAGAACAGATACTACCTTTTTTCAGACCGGCCGTTGGAACTTCCTGAGGCATTACCTGATAACTTCTTCCAGATCGTGATACCAAGGCGAAAATGGTTGCCGTCCTGGGCCAACAGCGCTTTGGTCAGAGGGGCAAACGAATATGAAATAGATGTCATGCATTTCACCTATAACACTGTTTGGCTGCTAAAGCCTTGTCTGACTGTAGTGACCCTGCATGACGTAATTTCATATACTCACGGGAACGAGCAATTCAAATCATTTAAACAGCGGGTTGCAGGTATCATATATATGCTGGCTATGAAATCCCGAGTTGATCAGATAATTACCGATTCTTATGCAGCCCGAGAGGAAATAGCTAATCATCTTGCTATAGAATCAGGCAAGATTGAGGTGATTTATAATGGTGTTGACGCTTTTTTTTATCAGAGAACGTCGTCAAATGATCTTGCTCATATTAAAAAGGAATTTAATATCCGGAATGAGTATCTGTTTTATGTTGGGGGCTTTGAACCGAGAAAGAACCTCGAGCGCGTTATCGACGCTTTTGTCTCAGTATTAAAAGCCGGCAAGGATGATATTCAGTTGGTAATCGCTGGGAACTACGATAATAGTCGCGGCTGGAAGGTAAAGACGCATGTTGATAGACTTCAATTGGGCAATAGAATAGTGTTTACAGGCTGGGTCACAGAACTGCAGTTGAGATCACTGTATCAGGGGGCGAGCGTGTTTCTCTTTCCATCGCGCTATGAAGGATTCGGCTTGCCTATTTTAGAGGCGATGGCTTCCGGAGTTCCTGTAATAACTTCGGATAGGTCTTCATTAAGGGAAATAGCAGGAGACGCTGCATATCTTGTTAACCCAGAAGATGAGGAAAGCATTGCTAATGCTATTATGATAGTCGCAACTGACAATGTATTAAAGGAGGATCTGATAGCAAAGGGATTGCGCAGATTAAGTAATTTTGATTGGGATAAAACTGCCGCAGCAGTCGTAAGTATATATGAAAAAGTCTTGCGGAAAAGCAATGCATAGTATTTTAGTGTTTCAACCAGGGTATGCCTTAAATTGAAGACGATGATAACGGAAATAGAACTGCGAAAATACCTGCTGCCTGGGGGCGTCACGTTATTGGCGATATGCAGCGCGTTACTATTTATTCCTGATCCTGATATTCTAATTTATCTTATACCAGGGGTAGCTATTTTCTTTATGTCTTTGCTTTCTGCAACGTTCGCCCTTTATGCCTTATTAATATTAAATTGTTTTTTTATAGGGGGGACTGAAGGATTATCCACTTTAGAAATAGTTTATGCCTTTATCTTCGTAGTTTCTGTGAGCAGTGTTTTTATTCAATTATTGTTGAACAAGCGCCGGCAACATTGGCCAAGGGTCTTCAAAGCTCTTCTTTTATTCATGGTCTGGAGTCTTATAGCAACAACCATGGCTTTAATAAACAAAACGGATATTGTCAAGATAATTAGAGATTTTAGCCCATTAGCGAATTATTTATTGATATTTGTCGCATATCATGTTTTTAGTCGCGGAGGCGATCGGAAGAGATTTTTGAATTTTTTTATATTTATTGCATTTTGCATAGTCATGCGTGATTTAGAATATGAACTGAATAAGAATAATATGATCAATTCTGGCCATATCTTGAGTCAAATGTTCTTCGGGATGGCAGGGGTTGGTTATACGCAGGCAGTTGTATTCGTAGCATCGCCATATTATCTATACGTGAAAAATAAGCTGTTAAGACTGATATTGTTAGCAATTATTGTCACGGCTGCACTCACTATACTGCTGTCCATGACTAGAACATATTGGATAGGTGTTCTGGCTACCCTACTAGTGACTATCGTTTATTTCTTTGCCATCAATAGAAAAAAACGAAGTCATACCATGCGGCTGGTGGGAGTATTAAGCATAGTTGTTGTGACGATCAGTTTAATAATGAGTGTCCATTGGCCAGAGATAGGACAAGGCCTTGATTACCGTTTGATGTCGATCAAATTCGTGACGACAGGAGAGTATGACTATGCCACCATGGCGAGGCTGAATGAAAGCAAGGCAGCAATCGACAAAATTCTTGAGAACCCTCTTATGGGCCAAGGATATGGATATGAGCTTGCATTTTTTGGAAAACCGTATATGATAAGTGAGAGCGACGGTGCAGTAGCATCAACTTTTCTCCATAATAACTATCTATATTTTATTCTAAAAACCGGTATAGTTGGACTGATATTTTTTTTATCTTTCATTTTTTTGCTCTCGAAGGAAATCTTCCATACCTACCAGAGATCTGATGATTCATTTATTGCCTATTTGTCGTTATCATTTGTCTTATCTATTATTTATTTCTCGATTATTTCCTTGTCAACATCTAAGTTTATCGATTCCTCAGTGTCTTTTTACTTGGCGGTGTTTGGTGGCTTTATTATCTCCTACTCTTCTCAGAAACGAGCATCAAACAAATAAATGGCCAGGAAGGATTTGTCAATTGCGATTGTAAGCTATAAGACAAAAAAACTGTTGCGCGAATGTTTGTCAAGCATATTTAGCGAAAATCGCCATATCAATATTGAGGTATTCGTTGCTGACAATTGTTCTAATGATGGAACGGTTGAAATGCTGCAAGGAGAATTCCCTGACGTGATTTTAATTGCTAATAACAATAATATCGGTTTTGCAGCAGCTTCCAACCAGGGATTATCGGCAGCTTCCGGTAGATACATAATGATGCTGAATCCAGATACTCTAATCATTGATAATGCACTGGAGAGACTTGTGGCTTTTTTGGATGGGCATAATAATGTAGATATCGTTGCCCCGCGCCTGCTTAATGCGGATGGAAGTCTGCAAAAAAGCTGCAGAAGCTTTCCGAATATATTAAATATGTCTTTATTGTATCTCTTTCCCTTTGTTAATTTGAATCTTCCCAAGCCCGCAAAATACTTAACAGATTTCTGGGATCACGGGATGAGTACCTACGTTGATTATGCAATAGGGGCCGCACTGGTATTAAGGAAGAAATGTGTGGAAGATATTGGTTATCTTGATGAAAAGTTCTTTGTATACGGAGAAGAAAAGGATTACTGTTACCGACTTAATCAGAAGGGATATAGGGTGTATTATCTTTCTAATGTAGATATCATACATTATGGCGGGCAGAGTTCTGCGGTTAATGCGCATTCACTCCTTTATTTGCATCAGTCACATATCTATTATATAAATAAGCATTCGGGCTATTTTACGGGGTCCCTTATTAAGTTAATATTACTGCTTGGAGTATTCTGCAGGGCATTTTTGAGTATAGTTCGTAATAACGCCAATAAGGCAGCGTACAAGTCACTAATGTCGTGGTACATGAATAATATATCTAATTTGTATGTAAAAAAAACATGAAAAGAAGGGGGGAAAATATAACTTTGCCGTGGATTATCCGACGTCTCGCTGAAAAGAGTGCGGGAGCCTTTTTTATGCTGTCATGGTGGTATTTCATAGCTTGGATTCCATTTCGAATCGGTATGATTATTCGAAATCTGTATCTCAAGTTGTGGCTTAAACGATGTGGATGGGGTGTTCTAAGTAGTGTCGGAGTTTGGATAGAATATCCCTGGAATGTCGAAATTGGCTCGAACGTGTGGTTAGGGCAAGGGGTGCGATTGGAAGGGATGGGGGGGATCAACATTGATAATGATTCGATGATTGCCTTTCAAAGTGCCCTGCAGACTGCGGGGCACGAGAATAAACGCGATGAACTTATCAGAAAGCAGCCGATTGTGTGCGGGCCGATAAGAATCGGCGCTGACGTATGGATAGGCGCAAGAACAATGGTTAAGTATGGTGTCACTATTAATGATAAAGCAATCACAGGAATGGGTAGTATTGTAGTAAAGGATATCCCTGCGTGTGAAGTTCATGCGGGCAATCCAGCGCGGCTAATTAGGATTAGAGATTAATGAAAATATATTATATCACACAAGCTGGCTTAAACAAAGCGGCAGCCGATACTGTCCATTCTCTTGAGATTATTAATGCCTTTGTTGCTATTGGCCACAACGTTACTGTTATAAATATGGGACCCAAGCACAATTTTACAAATGTTCACATAAATAGTATTGCATTGAACATAAAGGACACCATCTTTGGAAAGCTATTCTTCCAAGTATGGTTATTATATGTCTTTCTATTTGTTGGGAACGATACGCTGCATGAACGATGTGATATCATCTATGTCCGTCAATCTGCAGTAATGTTTGCTCCTTCAATTATTTCTCGTTTCAAGAAGGTTCCACTTTTTTCCGAGTTTAATACAATTTTTTCCCATCCGGAAACAACTGGGGGGAGGCCGCTGATAGAATATCTGTTAAGGTTCATAGAGGCATACACAATAAAGACATCAACTCGTCTGATAGTTGTTAGTGAAAACCTAAAACATTTTTTTGTTGAGAATTACAGCGAGAGTGCAAGCAAAGTAGTAGTTGCCGAAAATGGCGCGAACATCGAGATTATGAAGCCTCTGGATCAAAAGGCAGCAAGACACATGTTCGGTTTCCCGGGAGATGCGTATATTGTCGGATTCGTCGGTCATCTACATCCTTGGCAGGGAATAGATTGCTTAATTGAGGCTTGTACGGGTTCATTTGATAAATATCCTGACTTGATGCTGGTTATTGCTGGCTCGGGAAGAGATCGCTGTAAGTATGAAGCATTAGTTAGAGAGCGCGGACTGAGAGATGCTAAGGTGATCTTTATGGGAGGGATTCCTTACGAAAAAGTACCTTATGTAATTGCATCTTTTGATGTCTGCGTTGCTCCTGGCTGTCGGGACGATATGTTTAACTATGCTATCCGATCTCCTCTGAAGATATATGAGTATTTGGCTTGTGGCAAACCAGTAATAGCCGGGTATCTTGACGCGCTTAAGAAATATTTCCATAATTATAACATTGGATTATTAATTACTCCTGGAGATTTGAATCAATTGAGGAGTTCAATAGAATATTTATATGCCAACAAAGAGGTTGCGCGCACAATGGGATTTAATGGGCGAACTTTAGCGGAGTCTTGTTTCTCGTGGGTAAATACTGCTAGAAAGATTATCGATGCATAGGTCTCATAACGTCCTCGCTGTCCTTGACAGTCCGCGTCATATCGCCGCCTGTCTCTAAAGCATTACCTTCCCGATGTCCGGGCGTCACGCTGCGGAGCCATTCTGTTATTACCGCAGGCAGCGTTGTTACGAAAGATACTGAGCCCTACACAGTCTATCAGGGAAATGCGGCAGTGCCTATTAGAAAACGGGTAATAGGTAAGGGGTAATAGGTATGAGGAAAACGGTAATCCTTGGCTTAAACGCACATCAACACAACAGGTCATCGGTCATAGGTGAGAGGTAATGGGGCCGATAGTCTGTCGGCCTGAAGAGGCGCTCGATTGCTTCCTCAGGACGAAGATGGATGTGATTGTGATGAATGACTGGTTCATTAGTCGAAAGGCAGTCGAATAGTCGAGAGTCGAAAGACAGTCAAAGGCACTTAGCAATCAAACATGAAAATACAGAGGTTTGA
>JAJYAS010000140.1 GCA_021779415.1 Bacillota bacterium | reverse complement strand
CTTCTCCACTATTCACTATGAGACACCCCACATAAAAAAGACCCCCCACGGTCCTTGGATCGTGAAGGGGCAAAAGAAAGAGGAGGAGAAAAGAGATGTTCCTTGCTATTGTTACCCAATATTTCCTTTTTATACATTCCGATAATAATTAATGGTAAGAATCCAAGTGATTTCTAATAACGAGGAATCGATGGCCGACCCGCGACAATTTCCATCCCGCCTTCTCCGATCAAAAAGTTCAGCGTTCCGTTTTCGTCCGTCCTAAAAACCGGGATGTGACGTTCTTCCCAATACCCCAATACTTCCGGCGAGGGATGCCCAAACGTATTTTTTCCCACTGAGATCCACACTGCTTGGGGATGTATCCCATCCAACCAAGGTCTATCCAGTGAAAACTGACTCCCATGGTGGGGTTCCTTAAAAAGGTCAGTTTCTAAATCTACGCCCGTCTCAGCGATCTCCTCCATTTCTTCTTGCTCCATATCCGCTGTTAGCATGACGCTTTGCCCTAGGTAATGAAGCTTGAGGACCAAAGAGTTATTGTTCTGGTCCGAATGCGTCCCCGCAAGAACCTGATGCGGACCTAGCACCTCCAACCAGGCTCCTGAGTCTAGATCGATCCGATCTCCTGCCTGAAGCATGCTCAAGCTCTCAGAATACTGAGTTAATTCAAATGGAAGCCCGGCCTTCCATTCTTCATTTTCCAGTCGATCTCCCACAGCAGGGACCCCAACCCAATCTGTGGGAATATTAGCGAGCACCGCACGAACTCCACCGATATGATCCTGATGCTCATGGGTAATCAGCAGAGCATCCAGATGCCGAATTCCTCTTTCTAATAAGTAAGGCAGAACTATGCGCTCTCCTGCATCGAAACGTTCACTGTGCGGACCCGCATCTAGTAAAATAGCATGTTTTTTGGGCGTTTGGATTAAAATTGCATCCCCTTGCCCCACATCAATCATCACTACTTCCAAATCGTTCTGAGAATTCCATGGACTCCAAAGCAAAAGAAAAATAAGTAGAACACCACCCCAGCGAGCCAATAATCCACGTCTAAAGATTGAAATACTGGAGATCGCCGTCATTAGCCCTTGCGCAGTGCGTCGAATTCCCGCAGGACATTGTTCAACAATCTTCCCAACCATTATTTTTGACCCACTACCCAAATGGAGCATCCCCACTTTGACTATAAAAAGCACGCGCTCTTTTCCCCAAAGGGCCGTACCGATACCCCCGTACCAAATCAGCCAAAAGAGAGGTCCTGGATTCAGAACCCAAACATCAGCGTAAGGTAATCCAGCCAACACTTTTAACATTCCATTTGTTCCAGCTAGAAGCCATAAACTAACCTGAAACAACGGAGCAGACAGTATCCCAGAAAAAGAAAGGACCACCCCGACAAGACCCACTTCGAGCACACTACCTAAGATAAAAAGGATAAAGACATTTGCCAGAAATCCAATCAACGACAACCGATGAAACGCAGAGATCAGAAGTGGCAGTGTGGCCACTTGCGCCGCTAAAGTGCCTGCAACAGCGAAACGAAAAAGAGTGGGTATGCGTCCAAACAATGTTCTCTTGAGAATCTGGGGGGTAAGTACAACAATTCCCCAAGCAGCTGCAAAAGAAAGTTGAAAACCAAGGTCCTGAATGATTAAAGGATTCTGGATAAACAGGCCTACCGCAGCAAAATACAGCCAACGCAATGTAGCTACTCGCCCCCGCCCCAAACGTCCCAGTAAAACCGCAATTCCCAAAACAGTCGCTCTGATAATCGGGGCATTACCTCCGCAAAGCGCAGCATAGAGTAACAATACCAAAATCGTTCCACTAATTCGTATTCGCTGAGGAAATAAACTCAGAAGCATCCAAGAAAGTCCGAGTACAAAGGCAACATTTGACCCCGAAGCCGCAAAGACGTGGAGCACACCCGTGACCTTGTAACGCTCCTGGACCTGCTCCGGAATACGACTAGAATCTCCGAAGAAGATCCCCTCTAAAACCCCGGTTTCCTTCGGATCCCACCCCTCTAGCTGACTTCGGACGTGCTGGCGAATCTTCCAAGTCAGACTGGGCTCCCCCACTAAAGTGAGCACAGCATCCCCTTTCGCAGTCAAAGTGCCGCTTAACCCTCTAACCCCATAATAAAGGCGCAGGTCAAACGCACCCGCAGTACCTACCAGCTTTGGTCTTTCCAAGCTTGCTTGGAAACTTACATGATCCCCAGGTTGAGCCCGTTTCCACTCTCCAGGAATCTCCCCTAATTTATTAGCATAAACAGTCAGGCGATAAGTCTGCCCCTTAAGTTCTTGCCTAAGATCAGCCTGAGTATTGCTGAGGTTCTTCTGCATGCCGACACCTGGTTCCACTTCCTCGACGCGCAGTGTCCCTACTGCCCTATCCTCTGCCATATTCCAGTCTTGTAAAAGTCCCACAATCTCAACACGGTCCAAGATAAGGGGTTCTGGCAATGTCCGGTCCGCTAAAGCTCCGTACACAAAGCCAAGTAAGAGACTTGCACCCAGTAAAATAATCTCAGGCCGGAACACTCTACCAAAAAAATCACGGGGTCGCCATAAAACGAGGCGTACCCCTATCAGAACAAGAACCGCTAAACCCCAAATCCGTGTTGGTTCTGGCAAATATGCTCCAAACATCCCCCCTATCAGCAGGGCTGCCGATCGTCTAAGCCAGATATCTTTCATGGGGAAACCGTTACTTGAGAAGCCATCTTCTCATACGTTTTAGCACCAATTCCGGAAACATTCTGCAAGTCTTCAGGGCGTGCAAAGGGTCCATGTTCCGTCCGATATTGAATAATACGTCCTGCTAATGCCGGTCCAACTCCAGACAGCTTGTCCAGTTCCGCCTCTCCAGCAGTATTAATATTAATCTTTCCACCAGCCGTTACCGGACTAGCACTTCCAGAGTTAACCGATCCAACGTTAGTTGGTCCGGTACTAGATCCGTTCGTTAACCCAGTATTAATTCCGGTATTACTGCTCACAATACTCGACGGATTTCCAACCACCGTAGACCCTGTGGGAAGGGGGAGGGTTTTATACGGAACCGAAACCTTTTGCCCATCTTTAAGTTTTTCCGCAGGATTCATACTATCTAGGTTAGCCTCCTGTAAAGGATGAACCTGCTTCAAGGCATCATCCAAGCGGGCATCTGGGGCTAAATGAACAAGCCCTGGTTTCTCTACTGCTCCGGCAACGTAAACCACGATTTCTCGGCTTGTAACCGTTTTTTGAAGATAGGCATTAGCTCCATGAGGCAAAAATAGTTTCCAAATCGCTAGAATCACGAGACCCACGAGCAAAACCCACCAAACATAGCGCAGCTTACGTTCCATACGCGGTACCCCCTTTCTATTAATCGAGTTTGTCCTAATAGGCTTACCATCTCTTATCGTAATCTGGTTGGAGCGATCAGAACATTGCTAAACCCTGATATTAATATCTCTCACTTCGAAGACCTAGCTTAACACTGCTTTCGCTTTATTCCTTCTTTTTCCTGCTGTGGAATCTGATTTATCCTGTCGGATTTGGTAGTTTCAAGAAAAAAATAACAAGTCGGAACGTCCCCCACTTGCATAACTTATATGTAGACGGTGCACACGAAGTGTGCCGTCCACCCAAACGCTCCATCTCCCGTCATTCGCCTCCCCGTCCTCCGACCCAAGCCCTGGACGTAGTGTGACACGAGCGCGACGTATTTACGTAAGCAGAATAGCAAACTTCCGTTCAAGCGACCGACCCCAAAGACGGGGCAGTGCACAAGGAGGTGCACTGCCGGCAACTGCGCCAAGGAGGGCGCATTTGCCGGGAACCCCGCTCCCCAAAGCCAGGAGCTTGAACGGTTAGTTTGCTCTGCGTCGTATTACCGAGCGCTGTGTTACACAAGTCAGAGTAACCGTGCAGCCCTCGTCGCCAGTTCACTTCGTTCCCCGTGAATCAGACGAACCTGACCATAGAAAGCTTGACCATTGAGGCGCGTAGCAACATACGCAAGTCCATTACTTTCTTTGTCCAAATATGGATGATCAATTTGATCCAGATCTCCGCAAAGCACAATCTTCGTCCCCTCACCAGCACGGGTAATAATCGTCTTAATTTCGTGTACGGAAAGGTTCTGAGCCTCATCAATAATCATAAACTGGTGAGGAATACTTCTGCCCCTGATGTAGGTGAGCACTTCAATTTCCAGTTGCCTCTTCTTGACTAGAAGATCAATGGCACTGTCAATCAAAGCATCGCCGCTCCTTTCACGTTCCTTTTCCCGGCGTGGACGAAGCAAATACTCAAGATTATCATAAATTGGTTGCATATATGGGCGAACTTTCTGATCCTTCTCCCCCGGAAGAAACCCGATGTCCTTACCAAAAGGGACAATTGGCCGAGCGCAAAGCATCCTAATATAAGTTTCAGCATGAACTGTTTGTTCTAAACCGCTCGCCAAAGCCAATAAAGTCTTTCCTGTGCCTGCTGGCCCCATCAAATTGACCAACTTAATCTCTGGATTGTTGAGCATTTCCAAAGCCCAAGACTGTTCTAGATTCTTCGGTCTAATATCCCATGAAGCGAAATTCCCCCCCATCCGATAGACTAATCTCGTCCCATCCTCAGAAGAAACAAGGGGAAGGACACTGTTATCACTAATAACTGCTTTTATGCAGCGGTTCGGTGGCATGGGAACCTCCAGGGGAATGTATTCATGTTGGTAGAGTGAGGCAACCTCCCTATCCTCAAGCGTTATTAGTACAATCTCATCTAGGATCGGGGGGAGGACCACTTTATCATTACTGTAATCTTCCGTTAAAATTCCCAAAGCGTCCGCTTTAACACGCATGGCAATGTCTTTAGTAACCAAAATAACAGTGCGTTTCTCTTCACGCGCCAAGTTTAATGTGACCGCCAGAATTCGATTGTCAGCCAAAGCCAAGTCCGAGTTGATTGGTAAAATTTCATTCGAATAATGATTCAACTCAATCCGAACCTTACCTCCGTGTGGCACGAGAACACCCTGAGAAAGTTGACCCTTGCCACGCAAACGATCAAGATGACGGATTGCCTCCCGTGCAGCTCGACCAACATTCTCTAAAAGTCGTTTCTTACTTTCTATTTCTTCTAAAACTACATAAGGAATAACGACATCGTTATCACGGAATTGAAATAGTGCATTAGGGTCGTGCAGTAACACACTGGAATCAAGTACATATACTTTTTGCAACAATAATACACCCCTTCTTTAACGCTCTCTAATACTATATTCCAGATCATACCAATTTTCTCCGACGTGACAACCCGTTACTGAACCCACTCTCTCTTAAACTATATTCCAGAATGGACTAAGCATTCTCAACCCGCTAACCCTCCCTAAAAAAATCCCCTTCCCTTAACGAAATGTGCCGTCTCAATGAACGCAAAAGGGACGGTTGCTGACTCTGTTCCAAGTCAACAACCGTCCCTTTTACCACTATTCTACTGTCCCCTTGCACGCAGACGGTGCACACGAAGTGTGCCGTCCACCCAAACGGTCCATCTCCCGTCATTCGTCTCCCCGTCCTCCGACTCAAGACCGAGACGCAAGAGAACCGTCCCTTCGCTTCCGCGCACAGACGGTGCACACGAAGTGTGCCGTCCACCCAAACGATCCATCTCCCGTCATTCGTCTCCCCGTCCTCCGACCCAAGACCGGGACGCAGTGTGACACGAGCGCGACGTATTTACGTAAGCAGAATAGCAAACTTCCGTTAAAGCGACCGACCCCAGATACGGGGCAGTGCACAAGGATGTGCACTGCCGGCAACTGCGCCAAGGATGGCGCATTTGCCGGGAACCCCGCACCCCATAGCCAGGAGCTTGAACGGTTAGTTTGCTCTGCGTCGTAACACCGAGCGCTGGGTCACACAAGTCCCCTCTACTTAACAACCACGTTAACGAGCTTACCTGGAACCGTAATGATTTTGACGATCGTTTTCCCTTCCGTCCATTCATTAACTTTGGGCAAGGAAAGCACCATAGGTTCCAACTCTGAAGCTGAAAGTTCAGCGGGAACTTGAATTCGATCACGAACTTTCCCATTGACCTGAAGAATTACAGTCACTTCATCTTGAACAAGGGCGGTTTCATCAACCTCAGGCCAAGGCTGTTGGTGAATGCTCTCTGCATGCCCAATTTCGCGCCAAAGTTCTTCCGTAATGTGCGGAGCGAAAGGAGCAAGCAGGATAAGAATTCCCTCTATCGCCTCTCGACTGACTGCAGCATCTGCAGTTGGCTGTTCCTTGTAAATATACAAGGCATTGACCCATTCCATAATTGTGCTAATCGCTGTATTAAAATTAAAACGAGTACCGATATCTGTCGTCACCCTTTGAATGGCTAGGTGAGTATGGCGGCGCATTTCCTTACTAACAGGGTCGAGGTTACCCCATCCTCCCGCTTGTGGAGTGGATGCAACTCCAGCAACTAACCGCCAGACACGATTGAGGAAACGATAACACCCTTCAACCCCTTGATCGCTCCACTCCAAATCTCTCTCCGGAGGGGCAGCGAACAGAATAAATAATCGTGCGGTGTCTGCTCCATATTTTCCAATAATCACTTCTGGACTGACAATATTCCCTTTGGATTTAGACATTTTGGATCCATCCATACAAACCATCCCTTGCGTGAGCAAGTTTTGGAAGGGTTCATCTACCTTTAAATATCCAAAATCGCGTAAAGCCTTGGTAAAAAACCGCGCATACAAGAGGTGTAGGATCGCATGTTCCACCCCACCGACGTACTGATCCACGTTCATCCATTGATCCACGGCAGCTTTAGCAAAGGGTAGCTCCGTGTTACGAGGGTCAGTATAGCGAAGAAAATACCACGAAGAACAAGCAAACGTATCCATCGTATCCGTCTCTCGTCGAGCCTCCCCACCACACTGAGGGCAGGTTGTTTCGATAAACGACGGCGAGGTGGCTAACGGGTTTTCCCCAGCCTTAAAGACAACATCCGCTGGAAGCATTACGGGCAACTGTTCGTCCGGAACCGGTACGGTTCCACAGGACTCACAATAAACCATTGGAATGGGGGCACCCCAATAACGTTGACGTGAAATGAGCCAGTCACGCAACCGAAAATTAACTTTTCGTTGACCTACGCCAAGTCGTTCCGCTTCATCGGCAATCTTCTCCCAGCCTTCGTCATTATTTATACCGTCAAACGAGCCGGAATGAACCATGATCCCCTCTCCCGTGTAAGCTGCCTTAAGGGGCTGTTCTTTCGCTTCTGCGGGACTTCCCAAAGGCACAACAACCGTTTTAATTTCTAAGTTGTACTTCGATGCAAATTCAAAATCCCGTTCGTCGTGAGCGGGCACACCCATGACAGCTCCCGTTCCGTATTCTAGAAGAACGTAGTTGGCAATCCAAATCGGCACTTTTTCCCCACTGAGCGGATTGAGGCAATACGCCCCGATGAACAGCCCTTCTTTTTCAGCATCAGTGGACGTGCGAGCAATTTCATTTAGGCCATTCATTTTTGTGATAAACGCCATAACATCAGCTTCATACTCCGTCCCACCGACCAGTTCAAGGACAAGTGGATGCTCTGGCGCCAAAACAACATAGCTCACCCCAAAAAGAGTGTCCACCCGGGTAGTGTAAACTGAAATCTTCTCCGAACGTTCTTCCAGAGCAAATTGAACTTCCACCCCTTCAGAGCGACCAATCCAATTACGTTGCATGGTTTTTACCTTTTCAGGCCATCCCGGCAACTCATCCAAATCTTTAAGTAAAACATCCGCATAATCTGTGATTTTGAAA
>JAJYAS010000139.1 GCA_021779415.1 Bacillota bacterium | reverse complement strand
AGAGGCGGTGAACAATCATCAAATTCCAAATTCAGAGATTGTTAAAGCCCATGAATCTCTTTCTAAGATGTTGAAAGAGGTTGAGTATACGGATAATCTCCCTTTTGAAATTTGGGTGTTTATCACGACTTGGGGGAGCTCTGTACAGGAATTAAAACGCAACGTAAGGGACATAAAGAACCTTCTAGCCGAAGATAAGGGCAAGGTGAATAACCTTTACTTTGAACAGATCGAAGGCTTTCAGGCGGGGCTCTCCCTCGGGCTCATTCCGGAAGTGCTCTACAAAGACTATCCAGGTCGATTTGTCACCAGTGACCCTTTATCGTATCTCAATCCTTATGTTAATGGCTCTATAACCGATAGAAAAGGAATTTACTTCGGGAACAGTACTCGAAATCAACGCTTTATTTTTTTAGATCTATTAAAAGGACAAGGCGGCAAAAACATTTGCATTTTGGGGACGACTGGAAGTGGTAAATCGGGTGCGCAAAAATGTCTGGGACAGGGATTTCTAGAGCACGGACTTCGTGTCATCTACTTTGATATGAACGGGGAGTATTATGCCTGGTGTAAAAAGGTCGGTGGTGCTTATCTTGACCAGCGAGCTGAAACCGGGACCTATATTGAACCAATGATGATTTATCCCCAGATATCCGAGCTCGATGGAAACCCTGTCGATACGATGATTGCAAGAGTGACCCGGACAATCGCCATTCTGGCCGATACGACAGAGGAATATCACTTGGTTCCTTGCGATCTAGCGATTGCTAAGGTACTGGAGACAAATGGTATTGACCGCGAAAAACCCGAAACTTGGTATGTGAAATCGCTTCGGATCATCGATTGGTATCAAGCTCTCTGTGACATACACACCCCGGAAGCCCAGGATTTACGAACCCGTATCCACCGGTATTTCGAAGGTTCCCAGCGTCACCTGTTTGGCAAAAGTGAACCTCTTAATTTGGACTCCCAGTTGATTGTTATCCGATTGTCTAACCCTGAGGAAGAAGGAGAGGATCCGCGGGCCAGCCTGGTCAAGATGACACTAGCATTAGATACAGTTTGGGCGAGTGTCAAGCGCGATAAGCTCAAAGGCGAGCGCTTCACGGTTCTTTTTCTCGATGAATTACAGCGTGCTATCCGTAATGCCGAAGTTGTGAAATTCCTTAATACCGTTGCCACCTCAATCCGCCATCAAAACGGGCTCGTCGTAACAGGGACGAACCGAGCATCCGTTTATCTTGGCGAAAATGCACCGGCACAATCAATCTGGAGTAACAGCTATATAAAGATGATTTTTTGGATTGAGGATGCTGAAATAGCCATGCTTAAAGAAAGCAAGGCGGTTCCGGAACTCGTGATTAATGCAATTCAAGATAGCTATGAGAACTATACGTTTATGCTTAAGGTTGCAGATCGGCACTGGGAACAAGCAAAGTTTCACCTGTCGCAGATGGAACTAAAACTTTATGAAACCCGAGGCGTGAAACCCAAGAAAACGTCAGTTGTCTAAGGTAGCAGGTTAGATAAGAGAGGAGGAGATCAATATTTCAAGGCCCATGCTGTTGAATGACCCATATCAACTCTATCACCAGATTCTAGAGGGTATTATCCCAACGGCGGTAGCGCTACAGCCCATCGTTAATTTGCAGGACTTCAGAATCATCGGGTATGAGGTCTTGGCGCGTTGGCATGAATACTCCCCAGAATTTATCTTTTCGGTGGCCGTTAAACACCAGGGCGTGGATTTACTGGAATCGTTAATTGTCAAAGAAATTCAACGCATCCGCGATCGTGTGCCCGGACTCTTGTTTATAAATGTCCATCCCGCTGTCACAAATCCCAATGTGTGGAGCGTTTTTTGTAAGCGTAAGGTAGTACTGGAGATTACAGAGTCTCAAAGCATCAATTTGCGTGGGGTCTATCGACTGAGGGAAATGGGTTTTCCTTTAGCTTTGGATGATTTAGGAACAGGCTATTCGACGTTCGAGGCTCTTTTGCAGCTGCATCCAGAGTTTCTGAAGCTGGATAAAGTCCTGACTCAATCGACCCATATTAAGGCCCGTGACAGTCTGTTTGCGGCGATGGTAGAACATGCCCGGCGATCAGGTTCCGAGGTGATTGCTGAGGGTATTGAAACGAACGAGCAACTGAAAGCTGCTAAGAAAACGGGTTGTCACTTTGGACAAGGGTATCTCTTGGGAAAACCCAAGCTGTGTCCATTTGACAAGTCCAATGCTGGATAAATTAATGAGCAACTCAAAAACGAACCGGGGGGGATAGTTCTCCGGTTTTTTTATTTAGAAACTCTTTGTTAAATCGGATTATACAGTGGGATTCAGCCCTAATAATACCACCTTGTTAATACAAGGTGGTAATTCGGACAAAGGGTAAGCACGAAGACTGGATGTTTCCTAGCCTTTTGATTTTACACAGTGTACAGGGTATTCTCGTTCAAAGTATGAGTTATCTTATCTCCTGTATCTAGGTTAAGAACTTCCCAATCTCTGTGTTTACAGTCCTGGCAATGGTACTCCACTATTTTCATGAGCACCCCCTCATATAGTCCAGTATTTGACTTACCTACTTTGAGGTTTCTAGACCCACACACTTCACATTCCATTATATAGTTTGTTCCACTTTTTACACAAAACATTGCCTAACCCCCCTTTCTCCATTCTACCCATTAGACACTAAGGGTTAAACGTACCGATAAGGCCGTTTGGAGTGGGTGCTAAAAATGTTCATGGTAATAAAGACAAGGGAATAACGCTAACTACTTTCTAAGTAGTTAGCGTTATTCCCTTGTTGTGTAAAAACTAAATTATTACAGACTAAACATCGATTCGAACTTTCGTTTACTCCTTGATCGGTTGCTTTCTGGCTACTTAACGGGCTATTATCCGATGTTAGTCTGTTAAAGCAATATTTATAATAAATACCCTTAGATAAAACAACCCCAAAACTGCGATTTAGTTGCTTCAGTCTGCCTGTCTAGTGGTTAAAGCGGCAAACTGGAAGTTAAAAACGATATTCCTCCCTCTTGATCCAACTTCTAACAATATCTAGAAAACAAAGTATATTCTGGGTACGAAGACACGGAATGAATTGGGAAAGGAGGACCATCGTTGATCCGTTTGAGCTTGTAACTTTAAAAGAAAAGAGGGAGAACATGAAAAAACTTTCAGTAGTTATTTTAGTCTTTATGCTTCTTTTAAGCTGTGTACCGATAGCCTCTGCGACCACATATCCAACAGCATGGGTGCCTAATTCGCAATGGAATACTGCCTATGATAATGTATTCTACAAAGCCACCAAAACTGCATTTGCTAGTTCTGTTACATCTTTTCTGTCGGGCAAGGCTTCGAATGCCTACTCCCTGGGACTAACTGCTGCTTCTGCCTTTGGAACATACTATTTTCTTAATAGCGATACGGAAAGAATGTATTATTTCACCAGCTATCAATATAGAGAATATGGCCCTCCATCATACGATTCGAATGGGAATATTATCCCGAAATATGAGATCCAGAAAACTCAAAGAACAACAAAGAATTCAAACTGGACAGATGGTCAAGTAACTGTGACAACACAGCAAGGTTCTATAGTGACACCTTGGTTTTAAAAGCATCATACTCTTGGAAGCAACGCTCATTGACATATTCCACCAGCCATAAAAATAGCTTTCTATGATTTTTAGATTTATCATAGAAAGCTATTTTTTTTCGAAATTTAGACTCTTCTAAAGTATTTGCTAATTATTGCAGATTCGCAAAATTGAGAGTAAAATAATGTTAAATAAGCTTAATGTTTCTAATTAAATATTTATTTCTAATAAAAAGGCTATGAGCTAGGAAGAATGTGTTAGAGTGAATTTGCATTACTAATAATTCAGTTATCCTTAGAATAACTTCCTTAACGATTATTCTTTATTTATTATGGATTTATAATATTTTTTAAAATCGAAAATAAAGGAAACGACCCCAGTAACTAATGCAATTATAGCAGCTTGAGAAAACGGAATTTTTACTACATAATGTAAAATTAGATTTACTAGGATAAAATACATTATAAATTTAATAAGTTCTTTTAAAAAGAATATTTTAACCCCCCCTATCAAAACGAATTTCGTGTTCACATTTGAATACACTTCCGACAAATTTATTATACCAAACCATTTTTTCTTATGCTAGTTGTTCAATTAAAGCGTATGGCTGATGCACAGGTCATACCCATGGTAGAAGTACCTTGAGGCGCTTTAAAGAGCTAGAAACCTCTCCTTTAGAATCCGTAGATTTGCTTCGGTAATGTATGCCTGTTCCTTAATATCTCTGAACTTAATGTTATATGTTTTGTTATTATATCGGCTAATCTTCTCAATTTTTCGGACATTCACAACATAACTCTTGTGGCATCTGAGGAATGACTGTGTTCTACTGAGTAATTCATTTACCAGATATAAGGAGGCAGTTAATTCAATCCTGCTATTTTTTAAGACTGCAATTACCCTGCCCTTTTCCATGGTGAAGAAATAAACTTCATCAACCTCAACAGCCTGCAAATAATCTTCATTCTTTATAAGGAGCTTATCCACGGATACCATCCCCAGTTCCTAATTTACAAGATATTTATAGACATTACAATGCTTTTAATCGGAAATACATTCCACATACAATTAACTCTATCTCAGGTGTAGTTGGTTAATGATCCGCTTCTAGGGGTAATGCTCAATAAGTCTCACCCACATATTCATAACTTATTAGCTGACTTTATTCTCTTTCCTCCTTACTCAATTGTTACAGGTTCCCCTTTTTTAGGAAATCACAGAATTTATTCATAAGTTAGATGCATTTTTAAATCAAAAAGTTACATTTCATAAATAATAATAATAATAATGGAATAGGGTTAAAACCATGTCTTTGGTTGCAGGCTTTTTAACAATGCTTAAGAATTGCAATATGGAGAGGGGATAGCATGATAAATGAGATTTCGATGGATTTGTTCGAGATTTTATGTAAGAATAACTATGACAGGGTTTATCGGGCAGTTTTCCTCTTAACTAAAAATCAGCAGATTACGGAAGATGCGGTTCAACAAGCCTTCGTAATTGCATTTAGGAAGATCAACCAATTAAAGGATAAAGATAGATTTTCTTCCTGGGTGATTACAATAGGCTTAAATGAAGCAAAAAAGGTCTTAATCAATCAGGCTAAACATAGAGTTATTCCTCTTTCGGAAATTGAGTTTAACATCTGTCCAGCATCTGACGATTTTCAACTTAACATCAAGGATGAGATCCAAAGTTCTTTAAGGAAGTTAAAAACTAATGAAAGTGAAATTCTATATTTGAAGTATTACGCAGACTTGTCATTAGAGCAAATTGCGAAGTTTTTAGACATTAGCCTATCCAATGCAAAAGTCAGATTACATCGTGCTAAGATTAGTTTTAAGAATCTAATCAGTAATAACGATGAGATCATTGGAGGTGGTTCGAATGTCAATATCTGATAAAGCAATCGTGGATGTTATTCGGGACCAAATAGAAAAAGAAGCAGCCGATATTGATGTTCCTCCTTTTGAATTCCAATGGGATAAGATTAAAAACGGATTACAAGAAGATATTCCAAAACCAAAGAAGCGTTTTAATACTAGGTGGATTGCCTGGGTTGCTGTTTTCATCGCCGCAGTAGGTTTTTTTAGCTTAAATCAAGCGAAAGACTCACACGCATTTGGAGAAAAGATTTTTTCCTTTTTTAATCATATCGTTGGTAAAACTACTATAAATAAAACTGACACGTACCACAATCCATCATCGCAAGAAGTCCCAACCATACAGGATCTAGGGCCTAATTCAGATAAAGAAGTTACACTACAAGGAGCCCAAGCTGCAGTCGCGTATAAACTTGCAGTCCCAAGTTATACTCCACCAGGTTCAAAATTAAATAGAATCGTTTTAACGGACCTCGGAACTGAAAAGTCAATTATGATGGAATATAATTATCAAGGCAACGCCATCGTGTTTACGCAAAGAAGTAGTGGAAAGGCTTCTTCTAGAGGAAACTTGTATGATACTGATGACACTACAGTTAAGGACGTAATTATTAACGGAACTCCCGCGACACTTTTAAGCAATAAAACTGGACTCGTAACTTTGGATTGGCATCTTCGAGGGCTTATCCTTCAATTAAAAGGGACATTAGACCAAACAGAAATAACAAAGATTGCAGAATCAATCAACTAAAATAAAGCCACGACATTATAATTGTATTGTCGTGGCTTTTATTTGGGGCATTTTATTGGATATATAATGATTCTGAATAAGAGATTCCTTTTTCGTTGATCGCGCCGAATAAAGAAGTATGATCAGCTGCTACACGATAGTAATAGCCTTTGGAAACGGATAGAGAACGACCTCCGGAAACATAAGAAGAATTACTTTTAGTATAGGTATAAGTATTAAGTGTGTACCAATTCCCCCCAGATAAATATTGAAGGTGTAGGGTAATCCCAATTTGGGTTACAGAACAACTTGTCGAAGTATCTCCGGAGATATTTATGTTTCCATTCCCGTAATCAGTAAGGTAACATTCTCCGCCTGTGATTGTCTGATAAGCGTTAGGAGTTACAGTTCCAATTTTGCCACTCACCATTGTAGCAGAAAGAGCAGTCGAGGCGAAAATTAAGAGAAAGACCAAGGCTAGAATGGGAATAAGTTTACGATGTTTCATGTTAGAGTTCTCCTTTTAAATTTAATATTGTCTATGTATAGAGTATTTTTGAAGCAAAAAGGTTACAAAAGATTACAACTTAAATAGATTTTGGGGGGTATATATTGTTATTGATACGCTATTTCGTCAATAACGAATAGCCGTTTTTTGTGGGTAATTTCCTTCTATTGGGTAGGAGGAGAAAACGTATGTTTAAAAAACTTAAGTGGTTTATGGCTATTGGCCTAATCTTTATTATCCTGCTTTTTATGGCGTTCCTCCCTATTTTTGCTCTTGCAGGCAATGGACCAGAGCGTTTTTACAGCGATCAAGGAGGTGTTGGTACCGGAGATGGAGGTGGTTTTACGGGTGGCGGAGCTATCCCTCCGGCCGATTTGCAGTATCACGAAATTAACCCTGACGAACTTCGTGCTTTCCTAAGTAGCCGGGGAAGTTATCTTGTGCGCAATGTGGACTCCTTCATAGCCAACGCCCGAACATTCGGAGTGAATCCCCTACTCCTTGTGGCCATCACGGGGCAAGAACAATCGTTTGATCCAGAGCGCAATTACGATGCCGCACAAGTCGGCCGAAACCCTTTTAATGTCTTTGGCAGCTGGATGGTTTATTCCCCAGGCTTTGATAAATCCTGTGAAGTTGCTGCCAGGACAGTCGCCACAAAGCTAAGCTATCCTGTTCCCTCCGGTGAAGATCCGATCCACTGGATTAACGATCCTCATAACCCTTCAGGGTCTTATGCTGAGGATCTGCGTTGGTGGGAAGGTGTAAAAGTCTGGTTTCAAACGATTTCTTCAAAACCAAATATGTACCTAATACCTTTAACTGGAGGTAATGTGAAATGAAAAAGAAATGGATAATACCTATACTCCTTGTGGTTTTGCTTGTCGGGGCAGTCCTTAGTTGGCACTTTGTGAGCGCTAAAAAAGAAAGTAAGTCGGTCGCAGCAAACCATGAGAATCAAACACCCCAACAAAGTGCTTCTGGCGTGGAGCAACAGCCGTCAGGTTTTACCCAGAATACCTTCGCACAACTTCAAACGATCGACCAAGAAACAATACGAGATCTTGTGCAAAAGGTTCGACGTCTCGGGGATCCTCAGGTAACC
>JAJYAS010000138.1 GCA_021779415.1 Bacillota bacterium | reverse complement strand
GTGAAATTCTTACTGAAATCAGGATTTCTCCAGAAGATTACAAGGGGTTCGGTGGGCAGTATATTAAGTTTGCCATGCGTCAAGCGATGGATATTGCCACACTCGGGGTCGCGGTGGTCTGTAAACTGCAAGATGGAACGTTTGATGAGGTGAGAATCGGGCTGGGCGTCGCAGGACCGACCCCTCTAAGGTGTCTTGAGGCTGAAGAGTATGCTGAGGGCAAGCCAGTTTCTGTAGAAACGCTCAGAGAGATTGGCAAACTGGCTGTAAAGTCGGCCAAAGCTCGAACCTCTTGGCGTGCTTCTAAAGAGTACCGTGAGCATCTTGTGGAAGAGCTTACGCAACGAGCCCTGAAAATTGCCATTGTTAACGCAGGAGGTGCGAAACTTGTATAAGAGAATATCTGTTACAGTTAATGGAAAAGTCCTGAGCTTTGAAGTGGATGTTCGTGAATCCTTGCTGGAAGTTTTAAGAAAACGTTTAGGGTATACTGGAGCCAAAAAAGGGTGTGGAGTTGGAGAATGTGGTGCGTGTAGCGTGCTCATTGACGGTGTCCCCTTTGATTCTTGTATCTATTTAGCAGTCTGGGCAGATGGTAAAGAGATTAGGACGATTGAGGGTGTGGCGTCGAAAAACGGCGAACTCTCGGATGTGCAGCAAGCCTTCGTCGACGAAGGGGCCGTTCAGTGTGGTTTTTGTACACCGGGCCTTGTTCTGACCACCACGGCGATGACGGAGAGCGGTAAGGATTACACCCGAGAGGAAGTTAAACGAGAACTTTCTGGTCACTTATGCCGTTGTACTGGATACCAGAATATCTTAACGGCTGCCGAGAAATCCCTGGAAGGGCATATTTGCACATGTGTTGATAGTCCCCATTACAAAGAACAACAAGAAAAAATTAAGGAGCGATAGCATGAGTGACAAGATGACACTGATTCCTTTTAAGAAACTGATTCACTGGGTTCTTGAGGAATACCAAAAATCCCAAACTGTTTTCGGTGTACCTGAAGCCAAGTTTTATCAAAAATCGAGTGACCAACACATCCGACTTTTCGGAGAAGCCCTTGATACTCCGGTCGGGCCAGCTGCCGGACCACACACCCAACTAGCACAGAATATTATCGCTTCCTATCTGAGTGGAAGTCGTTTCTTTGAACTGAAATCGGTTCAAATCATGGATGAGTTAGAAATTCCTAAGCCGTGCATCTTGGCTGAGGACGAGTGCTATAATACCGAGTGGTCTACAGAACTTTCGATTACGGCTGCTTTTGACGAGTATGTCAAAGCTTGGTTCGTACTTCATGTGCTGCAAAAAGAACTGTTTAAGCAAAACGATCGTCGCTTTATGTTTAATATGAGTGTGGGGTATGACCTGAAGGGGATTCAATCTCCGAAAGTGGATCAATTTATTGAAGGACTTAAAGATGCGTCAAAGACTGCCATATTCCAAGAGTGCCAAGCTATCTTGCTCCAAGAGCTAGAATCCTTTAAGACGTTGGATCGCTCGTTTGTGGAACAGATTTCTCCACATATTTGCACTTCTATTACGTTATCTACCATGCACGGCTGTCCACCAGCGGAGATTGAAGCTATCATAAAATACTTGATCAGTGAAAAGAAGCTGCACACGTTTGTGAAGATGAATCCGACATTATTAGGGTATGAGTATGTTAGGGATACGTTTGATAAAATGGGTTACCGCTACATTCAACTTAAGGAAGAATCCTTCACCCACGACCTCCAGTTTGTTGACGGTATTGCCATGTTGAAACGTCTTAAAGTGTTTGCCTTGGAAAATCAAAAAGACTTTGGCGTTAAGATGTCTAACACGTTGCCCGTTAAGATTGCGAAATCCGAACTGCCTGGTGAAGAGATGTACATGTCCGGTCGAGCGCTCTATCCCCTGACGATTAATTTAGCGTATAAGTTGGCCTCGGAGTTTGAAGGGGATCTAAAGATTTCCTATTCTGGGGGAGCGGACGCTTTCAACATTGAGCGTATTTTTGGGGCGGGGATCCGGCCGATCACCGTGGCAACAACGTTACTCAAGCCTGGTGGTTACCAACGCTTTAAACAATTAGCGGATCTGCTTGAACCACTCCTAGATAATCAAGAATCAAGTAAGCTAGATATGGACAAATTAAAAGCTCTTGCTGAAAGTGCCTTTGAGGATGCGAATCATCTCAAGGAAAAAAGAGATATGATCAATCGTAAAACAGAACTCAAACTGCCTTTGACAGACTGTTTTATCGATCCTTGTTCCGTGGGATGCCCCATCGAACAGGATATTCCGGAGTATATTCGTCTAGTAGGCGAAAAACGGTATGAAGAAGCGTACGACGTCATCGTGTCTAAAAATCCGTTACCTTTTATTACTGGGACGATTTGTACACATAACTGTATGACCAAGTGTACACGTTTAGACTATGATGAATCCGTGCATATCCGCGGTCAGAAGTTAATTGCCGCGCAAAAGGGATATGAGGGGTTTATGCGCAAGATTTCTGCGCAGGCTCCAAATTCATCTGCTAAGGTTGCTGTTATTGGAGCGGGTCCTTCCGGACTTGCGGCCGCCTATTTCTTGGCTAAAGCAGGTGTGGAGGTCACTGTTTTTGATAAGCGCAAGAAGGCAGGCGGTACGGTCGAATACGTGATCCCGGACTTTAGGATCTCAAGAGAAGCAATCAATAAGGATATTGAACTCATCAAAAGGATGGGTGTTAAGTTTGAATTTGGGATTGACCCGAACTTTTCGGTTTCGGAATATAAAGCCAAAGGATTTCAGTATGTCTATTTGGCAATAGGAGCGGGCAAGACAAATGCACTCGATATAAAAGGAGATACTGGACGGGTTATGGGGGCCATTCCGTTCTTAGAAACCTTTAATACCAACAGGGATGCCTTAAAGCTTGGGAAGAATGTGGCCGTGGTCGGGGGTGGTAATTCTGCGATGGATGCTGCTCGAGCTGCCCTCAGAGTCAGAGGTGTGGAGAAGGTTTATATCATCTATCGCCGAACGAAAGACTACATGCCGGCAGACAAGGAAGAACTGGACTATGCAGTTAAAGATGGGGTTATCTTCAAAGAACTCCTTTCCCCAGTCTCTTTGAATGAGGGTGTACTAAAATGTCAGATGATGGAACTCGGTCAACCGGATGCCTCGGGCCGGAGAAGTCCTGTAGCCAAAGTGGGTGCTTTCGAAGAATTAGCAGTCGATACCGTTCTGGCGGCGATCGGGGAACTGATTGATTATGAGTTGCTGAAGAACAATGGGATTGAAGTAGGAGATAAGGGTAAAATTAACGTCAATGAAACAACATTGGAAACGAGTGTGGAGAATGTCTTTATTGGCGGGGATGCTCTTGTCGGACCTTGGACGGTAGTCGGGGCCATTAAGCATGGCACGCAAGTGGCTAAAGCCATTCTGGAACGAGAAAAGTTGGAATTTAAACAAGAGTTTTCTTCCCGGATCTCCTTTAATAATGAGAAGCAGTTGTTAGAAATTGCTGAAAAGAAAGGAGTTATGAAGCCGGTTGGTGACGATGATGAACAAGAACCGACCCGATGCTTAGAGTGTAACAAGGTTTGCGATATCTGTACGGAGGTTTGTCCAAATCGTGCCAACCTTGCTATCCCGGTGAAGGGTGCAGGTTTAAGCAATCTAAATCAGATTGTGCATGTCGATGGAATGTGTAATGAATGTGGAAACTGCGCGACCTTCTGTCCGTATTCAAGTGAGCCTTACAAACTTAAATTGACGTTATTCTGGAGTGAAGAAGAATTTATGAAGAGTTCTAATTCAGGTTTCTTGCTCTTAGGTGACGGTAAAATGGCAGAGTTCAAGCTTCGTTTAGGCGGAAAAATAATAGTAGCCAAGTTCGATGAAGCGGGTAAGCCGAATGTCTCGATGGAGAGTTCTATTGCGTCCGTTGTTTGGACTGTCTACAAACAGCATCAATATCTGTTTTAATCGTTTAAATTATTAAAAGTGAGTCAGAGGCTAAGGTTTGCCTTGGCCTTTGACATTCCGCACCTCCGTTCTATCATTACGATAAAGTGGTTATCACAATGATAAAGCGAGTGAAAACGGCTCAGATGCGGTTTTGAAATTGTCTTCCCCAACAACTTATTATCGTTTTGACAAGATCCGCCTTCGAAGCTTATAATAAAAGTCACATTCTGGGCACATTTGACGAATTTTGTCGCTTGGCACGAAACTTGCTATGCTATTACATGTGCACGGAAGTACAATTTCAAATCATTCATAGCCCATCATTCGCTTGCCTTACTACCGACCCATTTCAAGGGCTTGTCTAAATCTTGATTTGAAGGTCGGCTTAAGAAGTAAGATCCTTGAAGTAGTTTGCGGGACTACTAACGAGGTTAATGATCTAGGGAGGTGAACAATCGCTTAATTGAATTATTCCGCAGTGAGAATAAGGAGGAACAAAAATGGCTAACACAAAACAATCAGTGGCTCCTGTTGACGAGATGATGCCCGCCGGCAAGCTTTTTGTGTATGGGTTACAACACGTTCTAGCGATGTATGCCGGAGCGGTTGCGGTACCTCTGATTATTGCTGGAGCAGCAGGTTTAACAAAATCTCAAACTGCTTTCTTAATTAATGCCGACTTGTTCACCTGTGGTTTGGCGACGCTACTCCAAACTCTAGGTATTTGGAAGATTGGAATCAAAATCCCGGTCATTCAAGGGGTCACGTTTGCTGCCGTATCGCCCATGATTATGATTGCCAAGACGGGTGGAATGGAGACCATTTATGGAGCTATTATTATAGCAGGCTTGTGTACGTTTTTACTGGCGCCTTATTTTAGTAAACTAATTCGCTTTTTCCCTCCAATTGTTACAGGGAGTGTTATTACTGTTATTGGTATTTCCTTGTTGCCCGTTGGTATAGCATGGGCTGCAGGAGGAGTTGGAAACAAGAATTATGGCTCTCTAACTTACCTAGCCGTCGCTGGAATAGTACTCTTAACCATTCTCCTGATTAATAAGTATTTTAAAGGCTTTGTGGCTCACATTTCCGTTTTGATTGGTCTTGTTGTCGGTCTTATAGTTGCAATCCCTTTAGGACTTGTAAACTTTGCGGGAGTTTCTTCAGCTTCTTGGCTTGGTATTGATACTCCCTTTGCTTTCGGATTCCCTAAGTTTGATATTGGCGCGATTATCGCCATGATCATCGTTATGTTGGTCGTTATGGTTGAGTCTACTGGTGATTTCCTGGCAATTGGTCAAATGGTCGGGAAACCGATCGGTGAGAAAGAACTTACGGCAGGATTAAGAGCAGATGGACTGGCTACAACCCTCGGCGGCATCTTTAATGCTTTCCCTTACACCGCGTTTGCACAGAACGTCGGCCTCGTAGGTTTAACAGGTGTTAAGAGCCGTTTCGTCGTGGCAACTTCCGGTGTGATCTTGGTTGTGATGGGCTTTTTCCCTAAATTGGCCACAATTATTGCTTCGTTACCGAATCCAGTGCTCGGTGGTGCAGGGGTTGCTATGTTCGCCATCGTTGCAGCAAATGGGATTAAGGCTCTAGCTAAAGTTGATTTTGAGAAGAATCCTAACAACATTTTTATTGTCGCCATTAGTATTGGTATGGGTGTAATCCCAGTGGTGGATCCGAATTTCTTCAACTTCTTCCCCAATTGGAGTCAAACTATAGTACACAGTGGAATTACGCTAGGGTCACTCACTGCCATTATTCTCAATGCTTTCTTTAATGGAAGCAAAGGGGCAGGAGACTTAGACGATCTCAAAGATAACGCTGGAATGAATGCTTAATTATTAGAACAAATTTGGTACTGCGAAGGGGCTTGGAAAATGGGAGTCGATTTAGCGGTGGATTTTTGCGGACTTAAACTAGAAAACCCCTTTATCTTGGCCCCTTCGCCTTGTACAGATCAGCTCGATCGTTTGATTCAGGCGTTCGAAGCTGGGTGGGCTGGAGCCGTTTTAAAGACAATTACAGTCGATTCCAGTATAGTAAGTCGAGTTTTCCCTTTGGTCATCAGTGTCGACCAAGGGACTGAGTTTATGGGTTTGCAAAACATAGATCTTGTCTCTGAGCATTCGGTAGAAGATATCGAACAAAGTCTGCGCACCCTAAAAGCACGGTTTCCAACCAAAGTTGTGATCCCCAGTATTATGGCCACTAAGAAGGAAGATTGGCAAATGCTGGCAAAACTATTTGCCGATGCGGGTGCGGACATCATAGAATGTAGTATTTCGTTTCCACATGGAGCTGAGTGGGGTTTATGTTCTAAGGTTCAAGAACCGGTGGGAACCGAGCAAATTGCTCGTTGGGTGAAGGAAGCGGTCGGAGACGTTCCCGTTGTCATCAAATTATCAGCTCAAGATTCCGATATTATTGCTACAGCTGTAGCAGTAGAGCACAGTGGTGCAGACGGAGTTTGTGCGGTAAACACTATAAAAAGTATCACAGGGGTTAATCTGGCTACCTTGATTCCTTATCCCAATGTAGCTGGGCTTTCAACCTATGGAGGACTTTCTGGACCAGCCTTGAAACCGATTGCCTTGCGTTGTACAGCGGAAATAGCCCAAAAAGTCGACTTGGATATTTCGGCAAGTGGAGGGATTACCACTTGGCAGGATGGGGTTGAATTCCTGCTTCTTGGAGCTAGCACGTTGCAAATTTGTACCGCTGTTTTACGTTTCGGGATTGGAATTATAGGCGAACTTGTTCTCGGTTTGAAAGGCTGGATGGAAGAAAAAGGTTTCCAGAACATGACGGATGTCATCGGAAGGTCGTTGCCCTTTTTAGTTGAACATTCTCAACTTCCGAGAGGTATTCAATTTGTAGCACATATCCTCCCAGAAGTCTGTAATGGTTGTGGCGATTGCTATTCCGTCTGTCGAACTGGTGGACATGAAGCGATTGTTTTGCGGGAAGGATATTTACCAAAGATCCTTCTGAGTAGGTGTATTGGGTGTGGCATTTGTCGGGCAATGTGTTCCTTAAAGGCAATCACTTTAATTCGACCTGCGGAAGAACTTAATTCGTATCAGGAGGACGACCTGATCATCAATTTGTAGAGGGAGGATGAGTACATAATGCTTCTAATTGGAAATGGTAGGGTGTTAACCCTTGGAAAGACCAATCGGGTGATCCCTAATGGTGGGGTTCTAATCCAAGATGCTAAGATTTTAGAAATCGGTTCAACTCAAGATTTGCAAGCTCGCTTTCCAGATGCGAGGTTTATCGATGCTCATGGAAAGCTTATTATGCCAGGAATGATTAATACCCACATGCATCTCTATAGTACGTTTGCGCGTGGAATGGATTCCAAGAGCAAAGCTCCTCAGAACTTTCGCGATATCTTAGAAGGTCTTTGGTGGAAGCTTGATAAATTGCTGTCTATGGAAGATGTGTATTATAGTGCGCTCACTCCATTGATTGAGTGCATCAAAACGGGTACGACCACAATAATAGACCACCATGCTAGCCCGATGGCGATTACAGGAAGCTTGTCCACTCTGGCCAAGGCTGCCAAGGAAATGGGAGTTCGCGCTGCTTTTTGTTATGAGGTCTCAGATCGGGACGGCGAAGCAATTGCCCAAGAAGGAATTAAAGAAAACGCCGACTTCATTGAGGCTTGTCAGGCTAATCCGGACTCCATGGTTGCGGGATTATTTGGGCTGCACGCTTCGTTGACTTTATCCGATCAAACGTTGACCTCGTGTAGTGAGGCCGCCAAACGTCTGGGAGCAGGTTTTCACGTTCATGTTGCCGAAGGAATTGAAGATGTTGAAGATTGCCTGACGAACCATGGTATGCGAGTTGTGGAACGTTTCGAGAAATTTGGCGTCAGATCG
>JAJYAS010000137.1 GCA_021779415.1 Bacillota bacterium | reverse complement strand
AGTGCGACTCAATTTTATGAAAACAAATACCCAGAACCCCTTGTACTCCCTGTTCAGTACCTAAGGGCAAATAAACGGCCGCTGCTGTGGCAAAGAATTCCGTGCCTTTTCCTGCTTTTTGTCCAGTATCAAATACCCAATGTGCTACTGCAATTTCACGCTCCTGTGTGAAGCCCTCAAAACCTGTATCCCTCAGCAACACCAATATTCCCTTTTCATTCGGCAAAAACAATGCCACTTGACCCTCTAAGGCACCTGCCACATTATTGATGATACCTTTCAACACATCATCCAGTTTATCAACTGCAGCAATATCACGACTTAAAGCATAAAGTGCCGTGACTCGATTCTCCCGCTGTTGCGAATAATTCACTTGTTCTTTCAACCGTGCAGACAAAGTCCCAGTTATAAAGCCCACCAATAAAAATATTGCAAAGCTAATAAGATAACGGATGTCCTCAACAGTAAAGCTAAAAACAGGGGGAACGAAGAAAAAATCGAAGGTTATGACGCCCATAGCGGCAGTAACAACGGCAGGTAATCTCCCCCAGAAAGCGGCGCTTATTAAAACAGGTAGTAGATAAAGCATTGAAATATTAACGAGTCCCAAGAACGAACCTAATGGGGTAATTGCCGTCGTTATAACTGCGATCATGACTATCGATATAAAATATGGAATTACAGGAATCATAATTTTACTTAGGTTTATATTTCGTTTTTCTTCAGACAATTTCGCTCACCCTACTTACTGTAAATCCGTAATGATGTTTAACTTTATCACATTTCCCTCAGTTCATGATCATTCTTCTGAAATTCGCTTAAATGATAGGGCACACTAGCAATGACGTAACTTTTATTGAAAAACAACACTGATTTTAAGATCCAGCCGGATTGGTTATGCAAAAAATACTGCCACCACTTATGGGTAATAAATTCCGGAATTAGTACCATAATTAGTTCATGAGGTTTCATGGACTTTTCTATACCGTCTAAAAAATCCAAGAGAGGTGCAAGGAAGGCGCGATAAGGACTGCACGTCATTACTAAAGGGATATTCGGATAATATTTATCCCATCTTGCTCTTAACTTTTCGGATTTTTCTTCATCAAGCACAATATGCACCGCAGTGACATCATTGGTAATGGAGGTTGCATATTCAATCGTATTTACAACGACTCTGGTAAACGTGGCAACAGGTACCACCACTTTTATATGCTCAGGATGTTCGCAAATATGGTCATCTTCCACCCTTAGTCTTTTGGCAATATCTATATAGTGTGTATGGATTTTCAAAAGTGCCCCAACCAAGATTGGAATTAAAATAATAACTAGCCATGCACCATGCATAAACTTAGTCGTGGCTATTACGGCCAAAGCAATTCCGCTTAAAATAGCTCCGAGACCATTGACCATCATATTCGTTTTCCACCCGGACTCTTTTGATTTGTACCAATGAACGACCATCCCAATTTGCGATAAAGTAAACGATAGGAACACCCCAATAGCATACAGCGGAATTAGATTATGCGTATCCCCGTGAAAAGTAACGAGCAATACTGCAGAGAGTATTGATAAAACAACAATGCCATTAGAAAAAACAAATTTATCCCCGCGGGCGGCAAACTGACGGGGAACATACCCATCTTTGGCAATCAAACTAAAGACTAGTGGAAAGTCATTATAACTTGTGTTTGCCGCCAAGATCAAAATGGCGGCTGTGCTTGCTTGCAGTAAGTAATAAAACCATCCTCTGCCGGTTAGTAGACGGGCAATCTGAGAGATAACCGTCTCATTGGGATTTGGTGTGACATGGAGCATCTGGGCTAAAAAAGTTGCACCACCAAACAAAAAAACAATGATTATTCCCATAGCCGCGAGAGTGAAAGCGGCATTACGCGAACGAGGCTCTTTGAAATTGGGAACCCCGTTGCTAATAGCCTCAACTCCTGTTAAAGCTGTGCAGCCTGATGAAAATGCCTTCGCTAAAATCCAAAGGGTAATATAAGTTCGAGGAGTTGAACCCAAAACAGGGTTTAGCGGAGCTGAGGAGATTGGTAACCCTAAAGAGCGTTTATAAATCCCAATGGCAATTAACGCCAGTAGAGAGAATATGAAAATATACGTGGGCAAGGTAAAGACAGTTGCCGCTTCTTTAATTCCACGAAGGTTAACAAACATCAATAGTAGGACAAAAAACAAGCATAAGGCTACTGTATGAGGAAATAGGCTAGGGAAGGCCGACGTAATAGCCGCTACCCCAGAAGCAATACTCACCGCAACCGTTAATATATAATCAATCACCAGAGAGGACCCCGCCACTAGCCCAGCAAGCTGACCCAAATTGGTCTTAGCCACAATATAGGCCCCGCCACCGGACGGATACGCAAAAATTGTCTTGCGGTAGGACAAAATTAAGGTTGCTAAAAGTAATAAAATTGCTCCTGCGATCGGAAGAGAGTAAGACAAGGCAAAAGCCCCGATCGGTGCTAGCACCCAAAGTATTTCTTCCGTAGCATAGGCTACTGAAGATAAGGCATCTGAGGAATACACCGCTAATGCTTTGATTTTAGTCAATTTCTCATGGGCAAGTGATGAATTTTCCAATGGTTTTCCAATAATAATGTTTTTAAGGCGAAACATGTTGATCCCCTTTCCTAAGTACAACGAAATTACTGATCCTAATCTAAAGCAAATTCCTACCTAAAAGCTTTCCCCTATCTTTTCCCTCAAATAGAATTTTTACTTGAAATGCAGGCTAATTATAAATCCATTGCGCATAAAAAAGGCATAAAAATTAGAGCAACCCGTATAAAGAAAACATAAAGATAAGATTGGGAATGCTAAAACGAAAGCCGCAATTCACCAATAATTGGGAATTGCGGCTTGTTGGATCTATTTACATTTGCGAACAATTACACATACTGACTATTCCACAGTAACCGACTTGGCCAAATTCCTGGGCTTATCGACGTCACACCCTCTAGCCACGGAAACATAGTAAGATAGAAGTTGTAGCGGAATAACGGTGAGAATCGGAGCCAGCTCATCTAGGGTCTCTGGAATATAGATCACATGATCGACTGACTTGGCCAAACTTGTATTTCCCTTATAGGTCAGCCCGATCACTTTGGCATCCCGTGCTTTGACTTCTTTGACGTTTGAGACCGTTTTATCGAACACATCCCGTTGGGTCGCCAGAGCAATGACAGGCGTATCTTCCGTGATGAGTGCTAGGGTACCGTGTTTTAATTCCCCTGCCGCATAGGCTTCGGCATGGATATAGGATATTTCCTTCATCTTTAGAGAGCCTTCCATGGCAACGGCCCAGTCTAAGGAGCGACCAAGGAAGAAGGCGTCTTCCACTTTGACAAATGACTTCGCTAGCTCTTTGATCAGGCTTTCTTGATCCAAAATCTCCTGGACTTGAGCGGGAATCCTCTTCAAAGCGTTGATAATCCCCCCGATTTTATCCGCCGACAGAGTCCCCTTGACTTGGGCTAGATAGAGTCCGAGTAAAACCACTCCTTCAAGTTGAGTTGTATAAGCCTTCGTTGATGCAACCGCAATCTCCGGGCCTGCCCACGTAAAGATTACATCATGTGCTTCACGAGATACCGTACTGCCCACGACATTCGTTACTGCAACAACGCGTGCTCCCCTGTTTTTAGCTTCCCGCAGTGCTGCCAAAGTATCCGCTGTTTCTCCGGACTGGCTCATCACTACCACTAGGGTATGCTCATCCACCAGGGGAGAGCGATAGCGGAACTCAGAAGCAATGTCCACTTCTACTGGGAGATATGCCCAACGCTCAATTAAAATCTTGCCGACCAACCCCGCATGCCAGGCTGTTCCACAAGCGACGATATAAACTTTGTTAATTTGCGCTAATTGATCAAGGGTCAAATCCACTTCTTGGAGAACCACTCTCTCCTCTTCCAAACGACCCAACATCGTATCTTTTAGGGCACGAGGTTGCTCGTGGATTTCTTTGAGCATGAAGTGCTCGTATCCGCCTTTTTCAGCGGCTACCGCATCCCACTTCACGTCATAGACTTCTTTTGCACGGGGGTTTCCTTCAAAATCCGTGACCTTTACCCCATCTTCCCTAATAACCACCATTTCGCCATCGTCTAAGATATAGACTTGGCGCGTATAGTTTAAAATTGCCGTGATGTCGCTGGCCAGGAAGAACTCCCCGTCTCCAAGACCCACCACCATTGGGCTGTCTTTACGGGCAGCTACCAGCTTATCTGGATCCTTGCGACTGAGGACAACCATTGCGTAGGAACCGTGAATAATCTTCAAGACTTTACGAACTGCATCCTCAAGATCTCCTTGATAATAGTCTTCAACCAAGTGAGCCAAAACTTCGGTATCTGTTTCAGAGACAAAATGATGTCCCTTTTCAAGAAGTTTATCTTTTAATTCTAAATAATTCTCAATAATTCCATTGTGCACCACAACAAAATCCTGACCGCAATCGCTATGCGGATGAGCGTTGAGAAAAGACGGACGGCCATGTGTCGCCCAACGAGTATGTCCAATCCCAATGGAAGACTGGGAATAATCCGTCCCCAACTCCTCTTCTAATGCTACCAGCTTGCCGACACTTTTGGAAACCATGATTCCCTCTGGGGCCAACACGGCAACACCAGCTGAATCATACCCTCGATACTCGAGCTTTTTTAGACCATCTACCAAAATAGGAATAGCCACCTGTTTCCCGATATATCCAACAATTCCACACATATTATTATGCTCCTCTCAAAATAAGCGATCTGTTCATACCTTAACAATTCTGGATTTTCTTTGACTAATGTCCAATTTCTTGCAAAAGACTTGTAGTGTTCACAGCGTTTTCGGTTTTCATTGTTGACTAAAATAAAAAGTCGCCCCTAATGGACGACTTGTTGCTTCAGATTTTAGGCACTTCAAACAAAGGGGGCCAAATTAGGCACACTATCCCCTTGTCTTGTCAGCTTTCCTTTTGTTCCGAAAATTACTCTTCGGTTTTAAGTGAGCTTTACGGTGACAAGCCACCGAGAGGGATCCGCCGAATCGTTCGATAACCCTCTTCCTCGTCAACCTCAATCAACTTTAGATTTGAGGTCCTGGCGCTTAAACATTATCTTCTGCAACAACTGTCCATTCTTTAATGGATTATATCCATTTGTTGATTATCTCAATCCTTTTTTCCTTTTCCTATCGACATCACCTTCTTATTTTTTATGGAAAATTTCTTTCGAATATGGTTCGTGTGCTGATGTAACCACATTATGTGGATTTATACACTCAAGCACATGAACCATTATACTCGATTTCTCGAAAGTTATCCAATGGTATCTTTATGCATCACATTCCACAATGATGTCAATAACTCCTTGCGCGAGTTGCCTTAATTTATCTTGGTCAGGACCTTCTACCATCACCCGAATCAATGGCTCGGTACCAGAAGGGCGCACCAACACTCTCCCTTGGTCACCGAGAACCCGCTCAGCTTCTTCTACCTTGGCGAGTACCTTTTCATCCAGCATTACACGTTCCTTATGTTGAACCTTAGTATTAAGCAACACCTGAGGTAAACGCACCATTTGCGCAGCAAGTTCAGAGAGTGGAACTTTTCGTTCCTTAATAACGGCCAACAAATGAAGGGCGGTCAATAATCCATCCCCTGTTGTGTTGTGGTCTAAGAAAATAATATGTCCGGACTGCTCTCCGCCAAGCTTCGCTCCAGTTCTAATCAATTCTTCCATGACATAGCGATCCCCCACTTGCGTCTGATGGACCGTGATTCCGGCCTCTTTGAGGGCGATATGTAAACCTAGGTTACTCATAACAGTGACGACAACGGCATTATTAGCTAAGGTTCCTTTCTCTTTTTGGGCCAAAGCACAAATAACCATGATGAAATCCCCATCTAAAATGGTTCCATGTTCATCCACTACGATGAGCCTGTCAGCATCTCCATCATTAGCCAGCCCCAAATCGGCACCATGTTCCAAGACTGCCCGTTGTAATTGTTCAGGATGAGTAGAACCACAACCAGCGTTAATATTCACGCCGTCTGGCATATTAAAAATGGGAATAACCTCGACTCCAAATTCTCGTAAGACCTCAGGTCCTACATAGGATGCTGCTCCGTTGGCGCAATCCAAGACAACTTTAAGTCCCTCCAGACGTCCCACGGTAGATTTGAGAAAATCCATATAACGACGTCCAGCATCGGGCACTTCGATGACCCGTCCAACTTCGCCGCCGATTGGGACCTCCCAAGGTTTTTCCTCACTTAGAACAATACCTTCAATTTCATCTTCGATGGCATCCGGTAATTTATACCCGGTTGAATCAAAAAATTTAATTCCGTTATCTTGGACAGGGTTATGGGACGCCGAAATCACAACCCCAGCACTGACATCAAGGGTTCGTGTTAAAAGGGCAATTCCCGGGGTTGGTAAAACACCCACTCGCAAAACATCTGCTCCGACAGAGCAAATTCCTGCGATAAGTGCCGACTCTAACATATCTCCAGAAATCCGGGTATCTTTGCCGATCACAATTCGGGGGTGTGGATGTTCCTTGCTTAAGACATAAGCACCTGCTTGCCCAAGGCGAAAGGCGAGGTCCGATGTCAGCTGACTGTTGGCCACGCCACGTACCCCATCAGTCCCAAAGAGTCGACCCAAGTCATTTCCCTCCTTTTCTCTCTAGTTTATTTATCTGCGACCTAAATGTTCTCAAATCTCAATTCATCGATAACATTTCTATTTTACTCTACCTTGGCATATTGCGCCATAAGATTCTCCGCCATTCTTAATCCATCCACGGCAGCACTTGTAATCCCCCCGGCATATCCGGCTCCTTCCCCCGCTGGATATAGCCCTGCCATGCTTAAAGATTCCCCCTGCCCATTGCGAACAATGCGAATTGGCGAACTTGTCCTTGTCTCTATTCCAGTCAAAGTCGCTTTTTCTCCAGCAAACCCTTTAATTTTACCATTGAATACCCGGAGCGCACGGTTTAACACATCCCCTACTGGACTCGGCAGGACGGAATGTAACTCGCAAGGCACTATCCCTGGGGTATAGGTCGATGATAAGTCAAAGTGCTCCGACACGCGCCCTGCCAAAAAATCGACAACCCGTTGGGCCGGAGCCCGATAATCTTTTCCGCCTGCCAGAAACGCCTTGTGTTCCCATTCCCTCTGAAACTCTAGACCGGCCAAGGGATGTGCTGTCGGGAAGTCGTCGGCGCCGACTGTCACAACGATCGCACTGTTGGCAGTGTTCGTATCTCGATCATATCCGCTCATACCGTTTGTGACAACCCCGCCCTCTTCAGAAGCAGCAGCCACGACCCTTCCGCCGGGACACATGCAAAAAGCGTAAGCTCCTCGACCTGTCCTCACATCCTGAAATGTCAGCTGATAATCTGCTGGTCCAACATGAGGATGCTCTTCAACTCCATACTGAGAAAGATTGATCAGTGCCTGAGGGTGTTCGACACGCAGGCCTATGGCAAACCCTTTTTTCTCTAGGGCAATATTAGACTTAAATAGGAATTCATAAACATCTCGCGCACTGTGCCCGATAGCCAAAATTGCTGCTTCTGTGGGGATTTCTTCCTCACCGTTTACAATGACCCTTTGCAGACGTTCTCCTGACGGGATTAAGCCGGTTACTTTAGAACGGAAACGAATTTCGCCACCTAAAGCTTCGATTTCCTCCCGAATCCCTTTGACAACTTCTTTCAGAATATCCGTTCCTATGTGCGGCTTAGCTAGGAAAAGAATCTCCGCGGGGGCCCCGTGCTTGACGAACGTCTCCAAAACATCCGCAATCCGTCGATCCTGAATCCGAGTGGTGAGTTTACCATCTGAGAACGTTC
>JAJYAS010000136.1 GCA_021779415.1 Bacillota bacterium | reverse complement strand
GATGGTTGTTTTTTCAGCCCTTCTGATGATTGTCGTCCTCTTCTTTAATAAGGGAATTATGGGAACTAATGAATTTACTTGGGACAGGCTTTTCGCTAAGTTCAGCAAAAAACCTCTGGCCAAAGGAGGAAGCAAACAGTGAACCTATTGAAGGTCGAAAATGTCTCAATGATTTTTGGCGGGCTGACAGCAGTCAAGGATTTTAACCTAGCTTTAAACCAAGGAGAAATTGTGGCGTTGATTGGTCCCAACGGCGCAGGAAAAACAACTGCCTTTAACATGATTACCGGTGTCTATAAGCCTACGATTGGACAAATTAGTTTTAAAGAAAAAAACATTACAGGACAAAGACCGGATCAGATTACAAAGCTGGGGATCGCGCGGACGTTTCAGAACATTCGGCTGTTTAAGGACTTAACAGTACTTGATAATGTCTTGATTGCCAACCATTTGCATCTGAAGTCAAACTTCTTAGAGGCCACCTTTAAACTCCCCCGTTACCGTCGGGAGGAGAGGGAAATCTTAGAGAAGTCGCTTAACCTCTTGGATAAAGTGGGGTTGGTTGATGCTCAAGGAGAAAAAGCCAGCTCGCTTCCTTACGGCAAGCAGCGTCGTTTGGAGATTGCGCGGGCCTTGGCGACGAAGCCGGAGATTCTCCTTTTAGATGAGCCAGCGGCTGGCATGAATCCTAAGGAAACCGACGATTTGACTGAGTTCATTCGTCAAATCCGGGATGAATTCCACTTATCGATTTTCATGATCGAGCACCATATGCAAGTCGTCATGGGGATTTCGGATCGGATTTGTGTCTTTGATCATGGAGTCACGATTGCGGAAGGGAGTCCCTATGAGATTCAAAATAACCAGAAGGTGATTGAAGCGTACTTGGGGGTGGCAGAAGATTATGCTTAAAATTGAAAAGTTGAGTGTCGCCTATGGTGGGATTGAAGCTTTAAAAGGGATTAACCTTGAGGTAGAGGAAGGAAAAATTGTCACCTTGGTCGGGGCCAATGGTGCTGGGAAGAGCACTGTTCTGCGCTCGATTGTTGGTCTTGTCAAACCTAAAGGGGGTTCAATCACTTATCATGGGGAAAATCTGTTGACGGAGAAGCGCCATAACATTGTAAAAAAGGGAATTACCTTGGTTCCAGAAGGACGGCGAGTGTTTGCGGATATGACCGTCCTAGAAAACCTGAAAATTGGGGCCTTTACTCGTAAGGATCATCAGGGGATTAAAGAAGACATAGAATGGGTTTTTACCCTCTTTTCTCGGCTGAAAGAACGGGAATGGCAACTCGCCGGAACTCTATCAGGGGGAGAGCAACAGATGCTTGCGGTGGGACGGGCCCTCATGTCTCGTCCCAAACTTCTCATGATGGATGAACCATCTTTGGGGTTAGCTCCCCTCATCGTCAAAGATATTTTCAACATTATTCGGGAGATTCATAAACAAGGGATGACCATTTTGTTGATCGAACAAAATGCCAATGCGGCACTCCACATTGCGGATGTGGGTTACGTTATCGAAACCGGACGGATTACTCTTAAAGGAACCGGAAAAGAATTATTGGCCAATGAAGACGTAAAGAAAGCTTATTTGGGTGAGAGTGTTACCAAACTAAAGGGTTAAATGAATTACTTTATCAAGTGCTTTTAGCATAGAGACAAAAACGGTGGCTAGATTAGAAACTAATCTGCCACTGTTTTTGTCTCTGGTTTAGATTTGTTGGATGTCTTTGGGTTGCATCTTAGGGGTAATTTATTATATTGTATTTAAGAAACGTTGTAATTGCATTTTTTAATGAGATGAGTTTAAGCATCTTACTAAAAGATAAGGACGAAAGATTTATAGTGGAAAGAAGATTTTGAGCTTGATCTATATTGAAAAAGGTACGATTTCCTTTCGCAAGGCTATCCTTGCTTTATTTGCTGGTGGGTTCAACACCTTTGCCATTTTGTATAACATACAACCTTTGATGCCGGAATTATCAAGAGACTTCCATATTTCTCCTACTGTGGCGAGCCTTTCCTTGTCTTTGACAACGATTGCAATGGCAGTCAGTATGCTTTTTGTAGGTGCTTTGTCAGATGCTAGGGGACGTAAGTCTGTAATGAGTATTTCTTTGTTTATTGCCTCGGTGTTAGCCATCCTGACCTCGGTTAGCCCCAATTTTCACGCTTTGCTCATACTAAGAGTTATCGAGGGTATTGTATTGGCAGGTCTGCCCGCCATAGCCATGACCTATTTAAGCGAAGAAATTGAACCTGCTAGCCTGGGAGTCGCCATGGGAATATATATTAGCGGAAACTCCATTGGAGGTATGGGCGGGCGAATTATTAGTGGAATGGTGACAGACTTTTTCAATTGGCGTGTAGCCCTCGCCGTGATCGGAGTCTTAAGTCTAGCTGCCACTCTGATGTTTTGGCGTACTCTTCCGCCCTCAAGAAACTTTAAGCGACAACCACTTCAGATCAGTAAAATAACGGAATCCTTGCTCGCCCAATGCAAGGATCCCTATTTGCGACGCTTATATGGCTTAGGATTTTTGGTCATGGGCAGTTTTGTGACCTTATACAATTATATTGGATACCAGTTGGTGGCACCGCCCTACTCCCTTAGTCAAACTTTAGTGGGGTGGATTTTCATTGTTTATATTATGGGAACCTTCAGTTCCACTTGGATGGGTAGGCTCGCGGACCGGTACGCACGCTATCAAGTGATGTGGCTAGCCTTAACTATCCTTTTAGTAGGGGTCATTATTACGTTGAGCAGTCTCTTGTGGTTGAAAATTATGGGTATAGCTATTTTTACCTTTGGTTTCTTTGGCGCCCATTCTATTGCTAGCAGCTGGGTCGGACGTTTAGCCACAAGTCATAAAGCACAGGCATCCTCGCTCTATCTATTTTTCTATTATTGTGGCTCCAGTGTCGGTGGCACGAGTGGGGGCGTATTCTGGAGCCACTTTGGTTGGACCGGGGTGGTGGGATTAATTGTATGCTTTTTGATTGTCGCCTTCTTCTTATCGATTCGCTTAGCGTCTATCCCTGATCACAGTGAAAACTTGTAAATGTGTCTTCTATATTTAAGGCCCTGATGAATGTTTGATGGAAAATGTAGAAACAAGGCTAGTGGCATTTAATGCTTCTAGCCTTGTTTTTGCAAAATGGAAATTTCAATCCCTGAAAAGAGGAATATATTGGATCTTGACGAATTGTAAGAATATCGTAAAACAAGTAGAGAACAGCTTTATCAAACAATCAGCGAGATGGAGTCAAACGAGCGGAGAGATTGCTTCGAAAAGTAAGGAAACTTAAGGCAAAGTAATGAATAGAGATAATTGTAGAATCGACAGCGTAGAGAATCCTGAAGGAGGGTTTAGTGCTAGGAGGCTATTAGTTGCAAAGAAACGGGTCGCCAATATGGAAGATAAGAAATAATAAGGATGTGGAACATAGGGTTATTTCCAAGGAGGGAAATTACGTGAATAACATTGGATGCCTTTTGCTTCACGGCTTTGGTGGGAACGTTAAAGAAGTAGCACCTTTAGCATCGCGTTTGAGTGACCTAGGATATAGAGTTTTATGTCCAAGCCTGAAAGGGCATACTGGCAAACGTGAAGACCTGCAAGGCGTAAATTTTGCAGACTGGATAGTTTCTGCTGAGGAAGGACTATTATCCTTACAATCGGATTGTGATGTAGTTTATATCATAGGTTTTTCGATGGGAGGCCTTCTCGCCATTAATATTGGATTAAAACATAACATTGGCGGGATTGTGACGATCAATACACCAATCTATTATTTCAATATCAAAAGGGCATTTATAAATAGTGTGAACGTGTTGATTCAGAAGGATTTTAAGACCATTCGTTGTAATATTAAAGCGGCTAGTGTGCTGCCCTTTGGCTCTCTCCTGAACTTCATATTATTGGTAAAGGCAACGAAACCTCGGATCAAAGGGTTACGCTGCCCGGTTTTTATAGCACAAGCTATCGATGATCCTACAGTTAGAAAAAGTAGCGCTCATTACATATTCAGAAATACGGGATCTCCCCTAAAACGATTACAGTTTTATGATAGCTCCGAACATCTTATTTTGTTGAGTGAAGAAGCGGAGCTAGTTATAAAGGATGTTATCAGCTTTATAAGTGAATTAGTTCATTAGTCAAATCACTTATCCAAAATCGCAGATTTAGAAAAAGGGGATTCAACATTAATGAAGAGATATTTTGGGGTAGTGTGCATATTTTTAATGGTGATAGGGCTTAGTATACCGATTGCTTTTGCAGAAGAAAGTCAAAAAAAAATGACAATACTGTTCACTCATGACCTGCATGATCATTTCTTGCCGTCGAATGTTAACGTGAATGAGAAACTACTCTCACTAGGAGGATATGCAAGGCTACAAAGCGCTATTAATATCGAGAAGAAAATGAATCCGAATTTGCTTTTGGTCGATGCGGGGGATTTTTCAATGGGGACACTCTTTCAGTCAGTCTATGCAAGTGACGCACCTGAACTTAGAATAATGGGTCAGATGGGGTATGATGTTGTTACCTTAGGAAACCATGAGTTTGATTTTCGAGCAAAAGGTTTGACAGAGAGTTTAGAAGTGGCAAAAAAGAGTGGAGACAAACTACCTCAAATTGTGACCTCAAATCTCACCTTCCCAAGGGATAAGAAGGGAAGGTTAACTTCATCATTAACTAATTTACAGCAAGCGATGCAGAATTATGGGGTTCAAGATTATACTGTCATTGAACGTAACGGTGTGAAAGTTGGTATTTTCGGGTTAATGGGTAAGGATGCCGCTTCTAATGCACCTAAGTCCGAAGTCGAATTTACGAACGCTGTTGAAAATGCCAAACGTATCGTTAATAGTTTAAAACAAAAAGAAAAGGTGGATCTTATTATTTGCCTTTCGCATATGGGAACCTCGTCAGATAGGACAAGATCCGAAGACGAACTACTGGCTAAAAAGGTTCCTGAAATCAACCTAGTGATAAGCGCTCATACCCATACAAAGTTAATTGAACCAATAATGGTGGGTAAAACAATAATCGGCTCATGCGGAGAGTATGGTGAAAATTTAGGAGTTATTAATATTTCACAGGATTCTGGAGATAGTTGGAGACTCAATAACTACAACCTTAAGGAAATCAATGATAGTTTGAGTTCCGATCTGGATATTACCAAGACAATCGATAAGTTTAAGAGAATTGTGCAGGAAAAATACCTTAAAAACTTTGGCGTGAAATTTGATGATATTTTAGCGCACACGTCTTATAATTTTGTGCCGACATCAGAGATAGGAAAAAAACACGCAGAGGATACGCTTGGTAACCTGATAAGCGATGCTTACATATACGCCGTGAAAAAAGCCGAAGGGGTGAATTATGATCCAGTTACTGTAGCACTTGTCCCTTCAGGTACAATACGAGGCTCATTCGTCAAAGGGGATATAACTGTTGCGGATGCCTTCTCTGTAAGTTCTTTGGGTATAGGTCCTGATAATATTTCAGGTTATCCTTTGATCTCTGTCTACCTTACAGGTAAAGAACTAAGAACCGCCTGTGAGGTTGATGCTTCTATTGCACCTATAATGAATACTGCACAGCTTTATATGTCTGGCCTAAACTTTACGTTTAACCCTAATAGGTTAATTTTTAATAAAGTTACCAACACATCCATGCAAAAACCTGACGGTACATTGGAAGAAATCAATAATACTAAACTTTATCGAGTTGTCGCAGGCTTATACTCCGCTCAGATGCTATCTGTTGTGAGTGAAAAATCGTTTGGGCTATTATCTATTGTACCAAAGAGAAAGGATGGCACCCCTATTACTGACTTTGAAGCACAGATAATTACTGACACAACCAGTGGACATAATAATGAAGTTAAAGAATGGCTAGCGATTGCCGAATACCTCAAATCTTCTGATCAAGCGAACGGAGTTCCTCAGGTTCCTCAATATTACATTGAGACCCACGGAAGGAAGAACGTTGATAATAGCCACAACGTCCTTGCCATCATTGGTAGTCCAAATAGTATTGCCCTTGCAATATATGCTATTCTTTTACTAGTTATGGTTTTAATTGCATTGGCTCTTATACTGATTTTGACTCGCAAAAAACGTAAGGATAGACGTATTGCAAAAAAGGGAGCAAATGATATAACTGAGATAGTGTAACTTAAACTGGCAACTGACAATAGAAACTTCTTTCATAGAATAGGAGGAATTTATTGGATCTTACCGAATAGTGTAAGATAAAAGGGAAAGAATGAAATTTGGGTGACGAACTAGTGGGAGCCCACAAAAAAGGGAAGAATTTCGATACGTAAAGTAATAGTTAACTTTTGAAAGGATGAAGATTGACATGACCCTTAAACCAAGACGTATTTATTCAGAACAGTGGAATCCATCAGAGGAACAAATAAATAGCATCTTTCCAATCGATGACATCTCGGCGGAAGTAGGCAAGAATCCGCGTATTGAGGTGTTTCGCGATGATGAGATAAGACTGAAGTATCCCAGTGAATATAATATTTCTGTACAAGCAAGAGCACATAATCAGTCTCTTGTTGAACTTTTGCAGGAGTATTATGAGAACTATAGAAATAGCCCGGAGTTTTCAGGGTTAATTGGGGTTCAATTACCCCAAATTAAGTGGATGGATTCCTTAGGTTCGGAGGATACTTTAATCGGGCTCCATATATCCAAGCTAAATAAGCAGGAGATTTTTATTAATGATATTGTCTTAGTGAAAAATGATGACTTTGACCCATTAAGTGATACCACCCTTGATAAGATACTCACTAATTTGCGTAAGTTTGCCAAAGAACAAGGAGCAAACTATTTGTCAGGCTATGCCGCCAATAAAGGTACACTGAAATTCTTTTTAAATAAGGGATTTAAAGAAGATAAACGTGAAAGCATGGGCAACGATTATCTTTGGAGAATCGCCAGTATGATGGGCGAGCAGATCCCTTTTTATGATGAGTTGTAAATTCTAAGAGCGGAGAATAGGTTGATACTTATGTCAAGTACCAGCTATACTAGTGTATGTGATGGTACTTTTTAAAATGGAGGCATAATCATGGCGGACAAGATTACAGTTTTCTCAGATTTCTTATGACCGTATTGCATGATTGGGAAAGTCCCACTTGACCAGTTGGCCAAGGACTACAATTTAACCATAGAGTGGAAAGCCTTTGAGCTTAGGCCGGAGGGTATCGATATCCCCGAAAAACCACCAAGCTATATAGCTAGGGCGAAAGCGAGTATTGAAGCGTTAGGCCGAAAATATGGGTTGCAGATGACGTTTAACGATAAGAGTAAACATTCAAGCTTAGCATTAGAAGGTTCAAAATTCGCCGAAGAACTTGGGCGGGAAAACGTCTATCATGATGCAGTGTTTGCTGCTCAATTTCAAGAAGAGAAAAACATTAATGACCCTCAAGTTTTGACGGAGATTGCTGTCCGGATCGGGCTGGATAGAGAAGAATTTCTGAACTCACTCGTTACTAGAAAATATGAAGAAGCTGTTTGGGCTGATGAGGAAGAGGCTCACCGATTAGGGATCAATACGATTCCGTGCTTTATCGTCGATGGTCGCGCAGCCCATGGGGCACAGAGTTACCAAACCCTTGAGAGACTACTGCAGGGGCACGGTTTCCGCATGGCGGGAAACTTGCTATAGTTCACGGTAACGGAGAAAAAGTACGAGGAGGTTTTTTGATGGAATTAACGAATGAGCAGAAGAAATCATTACTGGGACAAGGATATATACCCTCCGACGACGGTGTTCACTTCGCATGTAGGGTCCTAATCCCGGCTGGTAAAATGAATGCGGAGGAAGCATGCAAGATTGCAGAAGTAAGTGAAAAATATGGCA